>NZ_JAFFPK010000040.1 GCF_017590215.1 Clostridium sp. CCUG 7971 | reverse complement strand
TTACAAAGGGTACATTTTATAATATCTTAGGCTATTTTTATTTATAAATAATCAAGATATGTTATTTGGATTAAATTTTTTATGAAATACCGGTTTATTACCTACATTAATAAAATAAACATGAGATAATAGTACTATAGAAATATTCCCAATAGGCTTTATATATACATTTAAACCAGGACTAACTATTCTGGTTAATATGTAAGTAGTAGCTTTGGAAGATATAATTCTTATAACTTACATCAAAAGCAGTTTTATTATAAGAAGCTTAACATTTAATGCTATTTTGGTAAGAGGGATGGTGAGTTTGAATTTTATAAAATTTTAAATTTATAGAGAAGAATCCGATTTATTAGGATTCTTTTTTAGTTCTCAAAATAACCAATAAGGGAGGTAGTGATATGCCAAGATATTTAAATGAATATTTATTTAAAAGAGGACCACCTATAGGAAGTAAGAATGCTGCTGAATCGCTTTACAATAATGAAGCTAGTAAGATATTGTCAGATAGCTCTATAGATATATTAAAAAATATATATTATTCATCAACTGGTAAAGTTAGAAAAATTTATCAAATTGAGATACTAAATTTCATAAAAATAGACTCTCAATCAGATAAAATAATAGAAAAAAACAATAAAGATATTAGGAGATACTTTTAATGGTAAATAGTATTATAGATGGAATATCAATGAAACTTAATGAGATATTTGGTGATAGTTATGAAATTTATAGTGAAGCTAGAGATCAAGGATTTAATGAGCCTTGTTTTTTTATATATCTACTAAATTCAACTAATACACCAAAATTAAAGAATAGATTCTATAGAGAATATACTTTTGAGATTCGATATTTCCCTAGTTTATCAAATAAAAAGAATAAAGAAATTAATGATATAAATGAAAAACTAATTGATGGATTAGAGTATATCTCACTTAATGAAAGTTTAGTGAGAGGAAGCAAGATAAACTCAGAGGTCTTTAGCAACGTATTGCATTTTTTCATTAATTATAATGTGTTTGTAGTAAAGGATAAAGTTAAAGATGAATCAATAGAAAGTATTTCTATAAAACAAATAATAAAGAGGTGATTTCATGGATAAAAAGAGTGAAGAAATTAAAATTAATAAATTTAGTAAAAATCAAATAACTAATTCTAAGAAGTATAGAAAAAGAAGAGATTTGTTAAATGCTATTTTAGATAAAAGTAAACATTACTCTATGGATGAAGTTGATAGATTAATAGAAAAGTTTATGAAGGGTGAGGTGAAATAGATGGCATTAGGTGGTGGAGCATTTATAGCTCAGAATAAGATATTACCTGGATCGTATATAAACTTTGTCAGTGCATCAAGAGTATCATCTATGATGTCTGATAGAGGTGTTGTAGCATTAGCATTAGAGCTTGATTGGTGTTCTGAAGATGAAGTATTTAAAGTAACATATGAAGAGTTTCAAAGATATGCACTTAAGAAATTTGGATATAACTATGACCACAAAAAATTAAA
Organism: Clostridium sp. CCUG 7971; assembly: GCF_017590215.1. Classification (GTDB taxonomy): domain Bacteria; phylum Bacillota; class Clostridia; order Peptostreptococcales; family Peptostreptococcaceae; genus Faecalimicrobium. The sequence continues at coordinate 50,029 of NZ_JAFFPK010000040.1, read as the reverse complement.
AGGTTTAAGAGACTTATTTAAAAATGCTAAAGAAGGATATTTTTATAGATTAAACAAGGGTGTTAAATCTACTAATAAATTTGCTACTGCCAGATATAGTGGCATAAGAGGAAATGATATAAAGATAATTATAGAAACTAATATAGACAATGGAGACTTATTTGATGTAAGTACAATGTTAGATAATAAAAAAGTAGATTTACAGATTGTAAGCGCTACTACTGATTTAAAGGACAATGACTGGGTTTCATGGAATAAAAGTCAGGATTTAGAGTTAACGGCATCGACACCTTTAGCCGGTGGAACAAATGGAAGTTCAGTAACAGGAACTGAATATCAGAAGTTTTTAGATAAAATTGAATCTTATAACTTTGATACAATAGGATGTTTATCTACATCAGATGAGATAAAAAATCTATTTGTAGCCTTTACAAAGAGAATGAGAGAAGATATAGGATTAAAGTGCCAGGCTGTATTATATAAAAAAGAAACTGCAGATCATGAAGGTATAATATCTGCGGAGAATTCAGTTAAAGATGATGGTGAATTAGAATCAAGTTTAGTTTATTGGACATTAGGAGCTGAAGCTGGATGTGCAATAAATAAAAGTAATACAAATAAAAAATATGATGGTGAGTTTATAGTTAATGTTGACTACACTCAGTTAGAACTAGAAGAAGCATTATTAGCCGGTAAATTTATATTCCATAAAGTTGGAGATGAGATACGTATATTGGAAGATATAAATACATTTACATCTTTTACTGAAGAAAAAACAGATGACTTTGCTAGCAATCAAACTATACGTGTATTAGACCAAATTGCAAATGATATAGCTATATTATTTAATAAAAAATATCTAGGAAACATTCCAAATACACCTTCTGGAAGGGTTAGTTTTTGGAACGATATAGTTACGCATCATAAAGGATTAGAAGAACTTAATGCATTAGAAAGTTTTAAACCAGATGAAATTATAGTTGAAGAAGGAAATTGTAAAAAATCTGTAGTAGTTACTGATGCAGTTGAAGTAATAAATGCAATGGAAAAACTGTATATGACAGTTGCAGTTAAATAATTAAGGTGGTGGATAGTTATGACTCAAACAATGAATGCTAAAGATACAATAAGTGCAAACCTAGCAGAATGTTTTATTACAATAGAAGGTAATAGATATAATTTTGCACAAATGATTAGCCTAGAGGCTAAACTTGAGAAGACGAAATCTAAGGTGCCTATACTAGGTAAAACAGGTAAAGGCAATAAGGCAACTGGATGGGAAGGAACTGGATCTGCGACTATGCATTATAATCAAAGTATATTAAGAGAGTTAATGTATAGATACAAAGAAACAGGAGAAGATGTTTATTTTGATATACAGGTTACTAATGAGGATCCTACATCATCAATAGGTAGACAAACAGTAATATTGAAAGATGCAAACTTAGATGGTGGAATATTAACTAAATTTGATGCTGATGCTGAATATTTAGATGAAGATGTAGACTTTACATTTGAAGATTTCCAAATGCCAGAAAAATTCAGAGTATTAAGTTGTATGCTTTAAGCACATATATATTCTTCTAATATATATGTGTTTTTTATTTAAAATAAAATTTGGAGGTACAGTAGTATGAGCTTAAGCGCTTTTCTAAGTCAAAATGTAATAAAAATAGAAAATGAGAAACATGTTGTTTCAGATAGATTCGTAATAAATGGAAAACCAGTAGCGTGGGAAGTACAGCCAATAACTTCTCAAGATGATGAATTATTAAGAAAATCTTGTACAAAAAGAGTCCCTATACCGGGAAAAAATAATCAATTTACAGCAGAAACAGACTTTAATAAATATGTAGGGTTATTAGCTGTAAAATGTACAGTATATCCGAATTTAAATGATGCAGAATTACAAGACTCTTATAAAGCCATGGGAGCTGATGAGACGTTGAAAAAAATGCTATTGCCTGGTGAGTATGCAGATTATTTAAGTTTAGTTCAAAAGATAAATGGATTTGAACAATCATTTGAAGATAAGGTAGAAGAAGCAAAAAACTAATTTTGGGAGGCGATTTTGATAGCAATATAGCTCATTATTGCATCCACAAATTAAAATGGAAACCAAGTACTTATGATTCAATGCCTGTTCAAGAGAAAGCATTTACTGCAGCATCTATTCAAATTAAAATAGATGAAGATAAAAAAGAAGCAAAAGAATTAAAAAGAAAAAATAAAAAAAGATAATAATAAAAAGATACTTACATCTATAGTAAGTATCTTTTTATTAGATAAAGGGAGGTGTTATATGGCAACTATTAAAAAGTCAGCTACTATGGCTGATATGTTTGATACGATTACTAATAAAATGGTAGGATTTGCCTCTAACTATATAACAATACCTAATATAAGTGAAGTCATGCAGCTATCAGATGAGTTAATTAATGCTCAAACTAGAATAAGTATGATAAATGATGGAGCACAAAGTATAGATGATTTAAATAAAAAAATATATACATCTGCTCAAAACTCAAGAAGTGCATATGAGGGAACTTCCCAAATGGTATACAGTTTGGGTGTAAATGCAGGTAATGCTTTTAATTCTACATCTGAGATGGTAGATTTTGCAGAGCAACTAAATAAAAACTTTATAATGGCCGGAACAAGTGGTGAAGGGATTAATTCAGCAATATCACAATTAACAAATGGATTAGGATCTGGTTCACTTAGCGCACAACAATTGAATGATGTATTTAAATCTGCACCTAATATAATTCAGTCAATTTCTGATTACTTAGATGTTCCTACTAATAAAATATTTGAAATTGCATCTAAAGGCAAGCTTTCAGCAGATATAGTTAAAAATGCTATTTTAAGTACATCAGAGGAGACAAATAAACAGTTTGAAAGTATGCCTACTACATTTGGGCAAGTTTTTACCTCATTAAAGAATCAATCGACCATGGCTTTTCAACAAATATTAAAAGACTTTAATGAAATTGCAAATAGTAATGCATTTCAAAGTTTTGCTAATGGCATTGTTACAGCATTTACATTGATTGGAGTTGTTTTAGGGAATTTAGCCTTAGGTATTGCTAATATATTTATTCAAAATTGGTCTATTATGGAACCACTAATTTGGGGACTTATAGCAGCATTGATAGTTTATAACGCTACAATGGGGATTGCATGGTTAAAGACGTTAACAACGGCTGCTGCCAAAGCATTCCAAGCTATTCAAAGTGCAGTATTGTCGGTTGCTATATTTGGTCTAATTCTTGCTCAAGAGGGATTAAATGCCGCCTTAAGTGCATGTCCTTTAACATGGATAATAATAGGTATAATAGCAATAATAGCTTTATTCTATGCTGTAATAGGAGCTGTTAATCACTTTGCAGGAACATCTCTTAGCGCTACTGGAATAATTGCAGGTGCTTTTATGATGGCAGGAGCGTTTATAGGAAATTTAATTATTGCTTTAGCTAATATAGTTGTAGATGTGTTTGCTACGATATGGAACGTAATAGCTACTGTAGCAAATTTTGTAGGTAATGTTTTTACCGATCCTATAGGAGCGGTTATAAGGCTATTTGCAGGACTTGCTGATACTGTGCTATCGATACTATCAGGAATTGCTAGTACTATAGATACTATATTTGGGTCAAATCTTGAAAATACAATAAATGGATGGAAAAAAAATTTAAAAGGAGCAGTAGATGGTTTTGTAGGTGAAGGAAAAGTAGTTATGGAACCAGTAGATGCTTCTAAATTTAAAACATCAAAGAGATTTAATTATGGTGATGCTTTTAACATGGGGAACAAATGGGGCTCTGAATTAGGAAGTAAGTTTAAAATGGAAAATCTATTTGGTAATACCAAAGATAAATTTGGTTTAGGTAAGGAAAGTGACTTCCTTAAAGATTTAAAACAACGTGGACCTTTAGATAATTTAAAAAAATCAAATTCTTTAGATGGGCTAAAAAATTCTATGGCTGACGCTGGAAGTGGATCTAAAGATACAGCTAGTAATACAGCAAAGATGGCAAATACAATGACAGCATCTGCAGAAGATTTAAAATATCTTAGAGAAATTGCAGAACAAGAAGTTATAAATAGATTCACTACTTCTCAAATAAAAATAGATATGAATAACAATAACAATATAAACTCTGAATTAGATTTAGATGGTGTAGTTAGTTATTTAGAAGAGAAAGTTTACGAATCAATGGTTATTGCATCTGAAGGAACACATATATAAAGGGGGGTAAAAAATGGCTTATTACTTTTATTTAAACACACTATTATTACCTATAGCACCTTCTAAATTGGATTTAAAAATAAATAATAAAAATAAAACTGTTGATTTAATTAATCATGGTGAGGTTAATATTTCAAAAAAAGCGGGATTAACAGATATTACATTTGATGCACGTATACCACATAGGAAATATCCTTTTGCTACATACAAAGAAGAATTTAAAAATGCTCAATATTTTTTGGATGAAATAGAAAAATTAAAAAATGGCAAGCCATTTCAATTTATAGTGTCACGAACTTCACCAAGTGGCACTATTTTATTCCATACAAATATGAAAGTTACTATAGAAGATTACTCTATTACTGAAGATGCTGAGGATAATTCAGATATAACAATACCTATAAAACTAAAACAATATAGGGACTATGCAACTAAAAAAATTGTTATATCAAAACCAGATAATGGATCACAAAACCCATCAGGAACAGTTGATAACAAAAGACCAGATTCAAACCAAAAACCATCAAATAAAACTTATAAAGTTAAAAAAGGTGATTCTCTTTGGAGTATCTGTAAATCACAGCTTGGAAATGGTAGTAAATATCCTGAAATATATAAATTAAATAAAGAACTAATGGACTCATATAATAAAAAATATAAAACTTCAAAATATACTATATATCCTAATCAGGTGTTAAGGCTTGAATAATAATATAGAGATAGTTTTACAAAATGGAAACAATCTATATGAACCATTAGTTGAAGGAGATTTAGTTTGGGAAACACAACGAAAAGGTGCTCCAGGAAAATTAAGTTTTAACATACTTAAGGATGATGTTATAAACTTTGGAGAAGGTAATGCAATTAGAGTAAAGTTTAATAATAAAAATATTTTTTATGGTTTTATATTTAATCATAGTAGAAATAAAGATAAATTAGTTCAAGTTGTTGCCTATGATCAATTAAGATATTTTAAAAATAAAGATACATATATATATGAAAATAAAACAGCAACAGAGATAGTTCAAATGTTAGCAAAAGACTTTAATTTAAATTGTGGAACACTTGAAAATACTAAATTTAAAATCAAATCTAGGGTAGAAGAAGATAAAACTTTATTTGATATAGTTTTAAATGCATTAGATACAACTATAGAAAATGCTAAAGAAATGTATATATTATATGATGACTTTGGACAAATAACATTAAAAAATATTAGTTCAATGAAATTAGATACACTAATAGATGGAGATGTAAGTGAAGACTTTGATTATTCTTCTTCTATTGATGGAAACTCATATAACAAAATAAAGCTATCAAAAGATAACAAAGAAACTGGCAAAAGAGAAATATATATAGCTCAAGACTCTAAAAATATTAATAGTTGGGGTATATTACAATATTTTGAAAGTATTAATGAAAATGTTGATGCTAAGGTGAAAGCAGATGCTCTCTTAAAATTATATAATCAAAAAGTTAAGTCTTTAAATATAAAAAATGTATTTGGAGACATAAGAGTTAGAGCAGGATGTTTAGTAGCTGTAGTATTAGATTTAGGAGATATGAAAGTTCAAAATTATATGTTAGTAGATAAAGTAAAACATACTATAAATAGTGATGAACACTATATGGATTTAACACTAGTTGGAGGAGAATTCGTTTCAACATTAGCTTCATCTAGTAGAAGTTCTGGAAATTCTAAAGGTAATTCATCTAGTGACAATTCTTCTAATACTACTAACTCAACGAAGGGTAAAGAAGTTAATGCTTTATTTACAGCTTATTATCCTGCTAATAACAGCATGGAAGGTGGGTTATATGATGCTCAAGGTAATAGACTTAATCCAAAAAATAAAACTTGTGCAGCACCTAAATCAATTCCTTTTGGAATAAAGATTAAAGTACAAGGTACAGGGACTTCTCGCGATGGAGAAATTTACACTGTAACTGATAGAGGTGGTGCTATAACTGTTAAAGATGGTGTATATCACTTTGATTTACTGATGAGCACTAGAAAAGAATGTAATACTTGGGGTAAGAAAAAAGGTAAGGCAGCTATATTAAATAATAATCAAATTAGTACAAGTTCAACATCAAATAGTAAAAAGGCTAGTCAGATTATTACTCTCGCAAAAGGAAAACTTGGTTCAAAATATGTATGGGGAGCTACAGGGCCCACAAAGTTTGATTGTTCAGGATTTACTAGCTGGTTATATAAGCAAGCTGGAATAACAATACCAAGAACATCTAGAGATCAAGGTAAGGCTGGTACATATGTAGCTAAATCAAACTTACAACCAGGTGATTTAATCTTCTTTAATAAACCAATAAGTCATGTTGGTTTATATATAGGTGATGGACAAATGATTCATGCGTCTAATCCTACTCGTGGAGTGGTTAAAGATAATATTAATAGTAGTCATTATAAGAAGATTTATAATACATCTAGAAGATTCTTATAGAGAAAGGGGGCTTATTATATGCCTAATTTAGTAGAAATAATTAAACAAGCAGCATTAGAAGCATTTAAAGAAAGTAAACCTATGGAAATAATATATGGTACAGTTGAAAAAGAGTCTCCTCTCGAGATTAGAATTGACCAAAAGAGATTATTTACAGAAACATTTCTAGTACTATCTAATGCAGTTAAGGACTTTAAAACTAGAATAAATATAAATGGAGTTACTCAAGAGTGTATTATATATAATTCTTTAAGAAAAAATGAGAAGGTAATCTTATTAAGATTTCATGATGGCCAAAAATATCTCGTTTTAGATAGGATGTGATACATATGATCCCTACAGATAATGATGCTAATTTATTTGATTTTGAGGTGAAAAAGCAACCTAGTAAGACTTATGCTTTAAATGATGATAGGGTTGGTGGTATATGTAATAATTTAGATTCAGTTAAACAGGCTATATACTTAATCTTAAATACAGAAAGGTATAAATATCCTATATATTCATGGGATTATGGAGTAGAGTTACAGGACCTATATGGTGAAAGAAAATCTTATGTTATTCCAGAATTAGAGAGAAGAATTAAAGAAGCATTACTTCAAGATGATAGAATTGAAAGTGTTGATGAATTTACCTTTAAAAGTAGCAAAGATAAAATCTTAGTTAACTTTATAGTACATACCATTTATGGAAATATTGATGTAGATAAGGCGGTGAATATATAGATGTTTGATGATTTGACATTCGAGTACTTTTTAGAAAGTATGCTAGAAAGAGTTCCTAATTCTTTTGATAAAAGAGAAGGATCAATAATATATAATGCTCTAGCTCCTGCAGCAGCAGAGATGGCTGAGTTAGTAATTTTATTAAGTATATTTTATGATGAAAGCTATGTAGATACTGCTAGCTATAATTACTTAGTAAGAAAATGTAAAGAAAGAGGCATCACACCTAATGATGCTACTAATGCAATTGTAAAAGGTGAATTTAATATAGATGTTGCTATAGGTTCTCGTTTTTCACTAGATAATTTAAATTATGTTGTTACTGAAAAAGTATCAACTGGTGTATTTAAATTAAAATGCGAAGATACAGGACCTATTTTTAATTTAGGGAAATTAATACCTATTGAATATATAGAAGGTCTAGAGACGGCACAATTAATTGAGATATTAATTAATGGAGAGTATGATGAAGATGAAGAAAGTCTTAGAAAAAGATACTATGATAGCTTAGAATCAGAGGCTTTTGGTGGAAATATTTCAGATTACAAAGAAAAAGTAAATAAACTTCAAGATATTGGTGGAGTTAAAGTATATCCGGTATGGAATGGTGGAGGTACTGTAAAACTGGTTTTAATAAACTCAAGTTACGACACTCCAAGTACAGAGTTAATAAATCAAACTCAAGAAAAAATTGACCCTATTCAAAACCAAGGTAAGGGTCTAGGAGTTGCTCCAATAGGCCATATAGTGACTGTAGTTGGTGTTGAAAAGATTTCAGTTAATATAAATACTAATATTACATATCAAGATGGGTGGAATTTTGAAGAACTTAAAAGTTCTATTGAACAAACTATAGATGATTATTTCAAAGAATTAAATAAGACTTGGTCAGATAAAGAAAATATTATCGTTAGAGTAAGCCAAATAGAAACTAGATTACTAGATTTAGAAGGAGTTCTTGATATAGAAAATACTACTATAAACGGTAATGCATCAAATTTAACTATAGATAAAGATAGTATTGTTACAAGGGGTGATATAGTTGGATAGGTCTATAAATCTTATCGAATACTTACCATCTATTTTACAAGATAAAATGGAATATAAAGAAATATGTAAGACAGAAAGTAAAGAATTTATTTTTCTATGGTCTAAGATGGATGATGTACTTAATGATCAATTTTTAAGTACCTTAACTATACATGGTGTGAAGAGATGGGAAAAGATAATGAAGATAACTCCTAGATCATCAGAAACCTTAGAAGATAGAAGATTTAGAATTATAAATAGATATCTTAATAAATTACCTTATACCATGAATAGTTTAAAACATCATTTGAATTCTTTATGTGGTGAAAATGGCTATAAAGTAAATTATGATAGTTCTAACTACACTTTAACTATAAGACTTGAGTTAAGTATTAAAAATCAGTTATATGAAGTTGTTAGAAGCCTAAAAAGTATAATTCCTGCTAATTTAGTTCAGGATATAAGTTTACTTTACAATCAGTACCAAACCGTAGGTAAATTTACATATGCTCAATTAAAAAAATTTACATATCTTCAAATAAGAGAGGAGGCACTTAATTAATGAAAGTGACAACTAATTATAATTTAAAGAAACCAGATGAAAATGAGTTTTTTGACTTAGAAAATCATTTTAATCATAATGCAGATATAATTGATACTGTATTAAAAGATAACAAAGATATAGCGGAATCTAAAGCACCTAAGAGCCACACTCATAATGCTTCGGATATAGAAGGATTAAGTATGAATGCTAAAGATATAAATTATGATAATAAAATAAGTGGATTAACTTCTACTAAAGCTCAAGGAGCAATAGATGAGGTATATGATAAAGCTAAATCTGCTATATCTAAAGCTAATGTAAATGAAACAAATATTTTACAGTTAAAAAATGAACTGAATGGACAGATTGCAAAAGGGACTGAAAGTATAAATAGTCTATTATCTAAAATCAATTAAAAAGAAGGTGAGTAAATGAGTGTAGAATATTTAGGTTTGAGTGGAAGTATAGTAACTAGGGATAATTTACAAACCCAATTAGATATCAAAGGTTCAACTCATTCAAACACAACTGGATTGGTTAATTTCTTGAAATTCAATGATAATGGAAGGTTAAAATTATTTGCGACATCATATTTTCATACGATGAGTTGGAATGATTATAATGCAAAAGGCTGTGTATTTGGAAAAGAAATTAACATCCAAGGCACAAGATACAAAGCTATGATGCCAAAGGGTTCAGATACAGACCCTTGTTCAATAACAGACACAGGAAGTCGTGGCGATTTTGGCAGATTAATTGAAGGATGTTGGGATGATATAAAATCAGATATAAACATCCCTCAATGGGTTATGTGTCAGGAAACCATAATAGGAGATAGTGGGGAATTTCTTGGGGTTATGTTGAATAATAGTTTGAATGGCACAAAAAGCATAGCATTAAGCGGATATGCTTTTCATCCTTTTTTAATTAAAATAGCCCCTTATATAACTTCAAACACTAAGGATTTAGGTGAAATATATACATCGCCTACTTTTACCTATACCATTAATTCAGATGAAGGTCAAGATATTGCAACGGATCATATTTGTAATAATGCGGTAGTAGAAAGTTTTCCAAGCGCTCCTAGTGGAACAACAAGAAATTTTACTTTGTCACAAGATGAGTGGGATAATATACCTTACGGTGATGGTAAATTTAAGGTTATAGCTAGTTATAATGATGGTGCACAGGGTTTACCATATATAATCAATTTTTATAAAGCAAAAAAAACTACCCCTCAATTGACTGAACCAAACTTAACCAAACTAATAAATCAAATAAAATCAACAGATGAAGATATGGATTATCAGTTATTTAGATTTAGAGGAAGTTTAAAAGATAAAGGTTTAGAAGTAACAAAAGAGGACAAAATATCAAGTTTAATTGATAAGGTTAGTGAAATGAAAAATTATCCTAATTTACCTAAATGGTACGAATTAGATAAAGTGTGGATAAAGTTGGCTAACATACCTACACCAAGAAGTAATTTAGCAGTTGAAGTAATCGGCAATAAAGTCTATGCTCTTGGAGGATATGATGGGCGAGCAGGTAAACATAACGAATGTTATGATTTTGCGACTAATACTTGGACCACAAAAACCCCACCTCCTCAAATAAGATACCATATTTCTTCGGCAGTTTTTGGTTCTGAAATACATATATTTGGGGGGACAGATGGTATTAGTTCTAAGGATAGTAATTATATGTATGATACAGTTGGCAACACTTGGACAGAAAAAGCGGGACTTCCGAGGACTATTAGTGAGCATAAATCTGTTTGTGCTGGTGGTAAGGCTTATATAGTTGGAGGTTTTCAGGAGTATAATGTCTATAATAATTATACATATATTTATGATAAAGCAGGTAACACGTGGACTTCAACAATTGCAAGAACCTCCAGGGCAAACCATGGTATGTATTTTGATATAACAAATAATAAAATTTATTCTTTTGGGGGACATGGTTCTAGTATGACAAGTAGTATGGATATTTATGATATATCTAGTAACACATGGAAAGGCAGTATTTCTATGCCTAATGGTGTATGTGACTTTGTAGTTGGAGATATAGATGGGAAAATATGCGTATTTGGAGGAAGTACAGACAAGGATATACCTAAACCTAGTGGAAAAACTTATAGTTTTAATATTTTAACTCAAAAGTGGGATTCTGATGTAGAACCACTGGCACCTTTTTTTATATATGGTTCTAATGGTGCCAATATAGGGAAAAATATAATTATGCTAGGAGGTTACAAAAACGCAGAAGTACAATGCTTGATAAAAAAATAATTACAAAGGAGATTTGGCTATGAAAAAATTTACTTATGAGATATGGAACAAGAGTAGCAAAATAAATGGAATAGATGCTCAATATTACTTAAAAAAACACTATGAATTTACATTAGATGATGTAATATTATTTAAAAATAGTCAGGGCATAGTAGAAAGAATAGAGAGTGTTTTAACTTTAAAAAATAATTACAATATAGATTCGAGTTTGACTTCTAATGAGGTAGCAAAGGAGTATTTAAAAATAAAAAGAGGCGAAGAAGAAAATAGAAAGAGTTACACAGATAAAATATCTATTCTAAGTGAACAAAATGCAAAATTATTACTTGATAGTGCAATTAAAACAAATGAGATTAATGCTTTAAATAAAAATGCTGCTAATTTAACTTTAGAAATAGCAAAAATGAAAGGTGGAATGTAATATGTGGTTTGAAACAATAGAAGGTTATTACAATGAAAAAATTTATGATAATAGTGATATGAAAATATTTGTTACAGCTAAAATGATAACAACTGAAGAGTATAAAGAAATAACTAACGAGGACTACATAGCATAGTTCTTTTTTTATACAAAAAATTAGGAGTATTAAAATTATGGATTTTACAACATTAGTACAAAGTGTAGGTTTTCCAATAGCTTGTTGTGTAGCTCTTGGATTATACCTTAACAGTAAAGATAAAGCAGATAGAGAAGAAAGAAAAGAAGATAAAGTAGCAGATAGAGAAAGAGAAGATAAGATACTAGAAACTAATGCAAAGTTACTTGCTACAAATGAACAATTAGCAGTAAGTGTAAAAGTGATAGCTACAGATTTAAAATCAGATATAAATAGAACAGAAAATAAAGTAGATAAAATATTAAAAAAAGTAGGTGAATAATTATAAAAATAAATGTACATGCAGGACATGGATTAGATGGTTCTAAAAGTTGTGGTGCTATAGGTTTGATAAAAGAATCTACAGAGGCAAGAAAAGTAAAAGATGAAGTTATAAGGCTTTTAAAATTAGAAGGACATAATGTATATGATTGTACAGTAGATTACCCTGATAATCAAAATGATTGTATAAATAAAATAGTTAGAAAATGTAATTCAAATAAGGTTGATGTAGATATATCTATACATTTTAATTCTGGTGCTAAAGATACTAAAGGAAATGGAAAGACAACTGGTGTTGAAGTTTGGGTGTATAACTCTACATCTAAAGCTAAACCATTTGCAGAAAGAATAGAAAAGCAAATGTCTAAATTAGGTTTTAAGAGCAGAGGAATTAAGTATACTAATAAATTAGGAGTACTAAAGACCAACAATCCTAACTTATTGATAGAATGTTGTTTTGTTGATGATAAAGACGATGTTAATATATATAACTATAAAGATATGTCAAAAGCTATAGTTGAAGGTATACTAAATAAATCTTTAAGTCAAAATAGTAATATAAATAAGAAGCATACTAACGCTATTTTATATGGAAATGATATAGATAAAGTAGTAGCAGAAATATTAAGTTGGAGTAAAGAAGATTGCATAGTAAAAAATGTAAAGGATCATATTTCTTGGGAAGCTACTAATCTATTTATTGTAGGTGGACCGGCTAAAGTAGAATTAGATAAAATGAAAACGGGCGAAAAATATACAACTATAGCTGGAAATGATAGATATGATACAGTTAGAAAATGCCTAAATCATATAGGAAAATAAAATGTGACTAGAATTATACGAAAAGAGCCATTAATATTAATGGCTCTTTTTTTTATTTAAAGAATTAGAGAGGATTAAAATAAAGTTAATTGACATAGTTTCAGAATATCAAAATGGAAACAACGATATTATTCTAAATATTTTAGATAAATTTAAATTTAGTAAGAAAAAACTTTCTAATAAGTTTAATTATGAATGTGATGAAACAGATTTAATAATATATGTTATATAGTTAATCAAAAAACTTGATATTAATAAGTTAAAAAATAAATCTGATTTATAAGTATGATATACTAATAATACATAATAATGAATAATACATAGAAAAGAAGGTATAATCATGGACTTTAATTTATTATTTGGAATATTTTGCATATTAGGATTGATAATCCTTAATGTTGAATACGTACTTAATACTATAAAAAAACTAAAATTGAAATTAAGAACAAAAAATTTAAATGAATCTATTGTAGAAGTTGAAATGAAAAACAAAAATTTTGTACATGGTTTTAGTGAGCCGATGTCATTGGAAAAAGGTAAAGGTTTTACTACAAATCGTATAGATTCTTATCTAGTTGAGTTCGAATATAAAGAAAAAGTATATACTATAGATTCAAAATATATTTTTGAAAAATATAATATAGGAGACTTAGTTAAAATTAAATTAGTAGAATCTTTAGATAAAAATAATTTGATTCTTAAATCTGAATTTTTTGCTGGCTATAAGTTATAAAATAGTAGAAGTTTTTTAGCATTCTAATTTATTAATATAAATGTTGCTTTGTTGATGATAAAGATGATTGCGATTTATATAAGAAATTAGGATATAAAATATTAGCTAATGCAGTTGTAGATGCTATATTAGCTAAAAAAATAATTTTAAATGTAACGACAAATAATACCAAGAAATATGAGAATTGCATCTTGTATGATAATGAAGTAGATAAAAATATAGCAGGAGTTTTAAGCTGGAGGAAAAAAGATTTTATAATTAAAAATGTAAAAGATCACATAGCTTGGGAAGGTAGAAACTTATTTATTATAGGTGGGGAAACTAAAGAAGAGTTTTTAAAAATGAAAACCGGTGAAAATTGTACATACATGTAGGTAAAGATAGATTTGAAACTTTAGATTTAGTTTTAAAGCATATAAGTAAATAAAAGAAAATTAGATTTAGATAGTGATAAAATGTTTATAAAAATACCTATAGCGTATGATAGTAAAATATAGTTATAGGATTTAAAGAAGATGCGTAGAAAGAAAAATTATTATAAAAGACCGTGTATATAGCAATATATACACGGTCTTTTTTTATGTGAAAATAAATTAAAATCAAAAATAAATAGACATTATATAATTAAAGTGTTAATATGTGTATATAGATAATATACACACTTTATATACAGTGTTACATATAATAATGTAAAGAGGTGATAAATTGAATATAAACATAAATAATTCATCAACAGTTCCTTTGTATGAGCAGATACAAAATCAAATAAAATCCCAAATTTTAAATAGCTCATTAAAGCCAGGGGAAGGTCTACCATCAATAAGAAACTTAGCAAAAGAATTAAAGGTAAGTATAATAACAACTAAGAGAGCTTATGAGGAACTAGAAAAAGAAGGGCTTATACAAACTGTAACAGGAAAAGGTACATTTGTAGCAGTTCAAAATACTGAAAGACTAAAAGAAATGACTATGTTTGAAATAGAAAGTAAATTAGAAGAAATTATAAAGCAAGCTAAGTCTGTAGGGGTTACATTAGAAGAAGGATTAGAAATATTTAAAAGTATTTATGAAGAAGTATAGGGAGGATAATATATGAATGCTATAGAGATAAAAAATCTTAGTAAAAACTTAAATGAATTTGAATTAAATATAAAAAATTTAGAAATAAAAAAAGGCTTTATTACAGGATTTATAGGTCCTAATGGTAGCGGAAAAACAACTACAATAAAATTAATTATGAATATGTTATTTAAAGACAGTGGAAGTATAAAAATATTTGATAAAGAGTATAAAGATGATGATATAAGTATAAAAGAGGTTATAGGTTATGTTGGAGATATCCCTGGTTATGTAAATGAATTAAAACTTATAGATATTAAAAAAAGTATATGCGTTTTTTATAAAAATTGGGATGAGAAATTATATAAAAGGTATATAAGTCAATTTAAGTTAGATGAAAAGAAAGTATATAAAGAGTTATCGAAAGGTCAACAAAAAAAGTTTGAACTTATAATGGCACTTTCCCATCACCCAAAATTAATAGTAATGGATGAACCAACGGCAAACTTAGACCCTTTAGTTAGAAATGAATTTTTAGATATAATTCAAGAACATATAGATAAAGAAGAAGCAACAGTATTTTACTCAACTCATATAACTTCAGATTTGGATAAAGTATCTGATTATTTAGTATTTATATATAATGGAGAAGTAATACTTAAAGGAGACAAAGAAAGTATATTAGAAAATCATAAAATAATAAGAGGAAATAAGGAATTGTTAGATAGTGATACTAAAAAAGAATTAATATCTTTTAATGAAAATTCTTTTGGATTTGAAGGCTTAACATCAAATATTAAAAATGCAAAAGAAATATTTGGAGAAGAAGTAGTATATGATAAAGCAAATTTAGAAGATATATTAATGTATTATACAAGGGGGTAAATTTATGAATAATATAGCTAATCTTACAAAAATGAGTTTTTTGAATTTAAAGTCTGTATTTAAACAAATAGCATTTGTACTTGTTATATGGACAGCTGTAGCAATATATAATCAATATTTTCTAAATATATTATTTGGATTTATAATACTTATGACGCTATATCAAGTAATGGTATATGAAGATATGAATGGAATAGATAATTTAATATCAGTGCTTCCAGTTAAAAAAAATGAATATGTAATGTCTAGATATTTATTTGGAGCTATAATTATATTACTAACAGGTATTTTTTTAATAGTAGTATACAATATAGGAAATAAAATAAATCCAATAGATATACCATTAAAAGCGTTTTTAGGAATGGGTATAACTTCAGCAATATTTGCTACATCTTTCATAATACCAACAGTTTTAAAATTCGGTGCAAATAAAATAAGAGTATTTATGGCAGTAGCATTTATGTTAATGATAGGAATGGTTTCAGGTATAATGGAAATATTAAGTAAAACGCCAGATATATTAGTGAAAATAACTAATATAATAGACGCCACAGGAATATCATTAATATTAATAACTTTAAATATAGCAGTATTAATAATTTCAATATTAGTTTCTATAAAAGTGTATAAAAATAAAGAAGTAAAAAAATAGCTTAAAAAAAGAACTTTCTTAATGAAAGTTCATTTTTTTTACATAGATAGTATATAATAATATAAAAATACTAACTAAGTTAAATAGGAGGAAAAAATTGAACAAAAATATAGGGAAAAAGTGCCTAAATTTAGTTTTACTTATTGCATATATATTTTCTATTGTATATTTTTTTATAAATAAAGAAATTGTAAGCTTGTCAATATCTATAGCATGTTTATTAGGTACAATTATACTGTATATAGTTAATCAAAAGAAAAATAAATTAATTGATAATAGTCTATATATTGTACTTGTACTGTTTATTTTATTTTCATCTTTACTTGGAACTTGTTATAGATTTTACGATATAATAAATCGATATGATGATTTTTTACATGTTTGGTCTGGATTTATTAGCGTTAGCGTAGCATTTGCAATATTAAATTACTTAAATAAAGATGAAGTAGTTATTAAAACCAGTAAATTATTTATAGTCATATATTTATTTATGTTTAGCATGGGAGTAGCAAGCTTGTGGGAAATTATGGAGTTTTTACTTGATACATTTTGCGGGCTAAATACTCAAGCTGGAGGACTTACAGATACTGTAGTGGACATGATAGATGCATTAGTTGGTAGTATAATTATGGTACCAATAATTATTAGGAAAACCAAAAGTAAATATAAGAAATAGCGTAGATTTTAAATCTACGCTATTTTTTATTTAAGATATATTTTTGGTATGTACATAGTAATTCCATCTAAATTAGTTATAGAATTGTATATCATATCGCTATGTTCTTCTATATTATTATTACTTAGTTCCAAGCTTAAAATAACATCATTAAAAATAATTACATCTAAAATATTACTATTTTCTCTAAATTTCAATTTAATATTTTTATTACACCTAAGAAAGTCTTGTAAGATGTCATAATTAATACTCATTGCCTCACCCCTAACTAAATTTATGATACAATAATTATCATAAATTATCAAATATTATAAAGTTATACTAGTTTAGGATTTGTATATAAATAATATTTGGACTCAAAATGGATTTTAATGTATAATAGAAAGGCTAGACTCTAATCTAGCAGCAAGATTTGATTCTTAAATATTATATGTTTTATATAACTAATTTAGCGAAAATTTTGGGGGGAGTATAATGGATCTTAGTCAAAAACTAGAAAATTTAAAATCTAGGCTAAAAGAATTAGGAAGTATAGCTGTTGCATATTCTGGAGGAGTAGACAGCAACTTTTTATTAAAGGTAGCAAAAGATACATTAGGTGATAATGCTATAGCAGTAACCATTCATGCAATGATGCACTCTGACATTGAGATAAATGAAGCAAAAGAATACGCAAGAAATTTTAATATTAAGCATGTTGTTTTTGAAATAGAAGATTTTAATTTAGAAAAATTCTTAGAAAATGGACCTAAAAGATGTTATTACTGCAAGAGTGAAGTTTTTAGTAAGATAAAAGAAATAGCAAGAGAAAATAATATTAAATATGTAGTAGATGGAACTAATTTAGATGATATAGGTGATTATAGACCAGGACTTAAGGCACTAGAAGAATTAGATATAGTAAGTCCACTTAAAGAATGTAATTTGACTAAAGAAGATATACGAATCTTATCAAAAAAAATGGGACTAAGTACCCATAATAAACCTGCTTTTGCATGCCTTGCAACTAGAATTCCATATGGAACACGAATTACTAAAGAAACGCTTGAAATGATAGAAAAAGGTGAACAATATTTAATAGAATTAGGATTTACTCAATTTAGGGTAAGACATCATGGAGATATTGCCAGAATTGAAGTAGATAAAGATGAAATACATAAATTCTTTAGTGTAGATACATTAGAAAAAACAAATAATAAATTTATAGAAATTGGATTTAAATATACTACCTTAGATATGAGCGGATATAAAATGGGAAGTATGAATAAAACAATCGAAAAATAGGAGGAAGACATGAAAAATTATACATTAATATCACCTTGCTTTTTTGGTGTAGAAAAATTATTAGCAAGAGAAATAACAAACTTAGGTTTTGAAATATTAAAAACAGAAGATGGAAGAATAACTTATAAAACTGGTGAAGATGGTATAGCTAAAGCTAATATGTGGCTTAGATGTGCTGAGAGAGTAAACCTTAAAGTTGCCGAATTTGAAGCTAAATCTTTTGATGAATTATTTGAAAATACAAAGAGAATAAACTGGTCAAAATACATTCCTTATGGAGCACAATTTCCAGTAGCTAAAGCATCATCTATAAAGTCAAAGTTATATAGTAAAACAGATATACAATCTATAGTTAAGAAAGCAATAGCTGAAAGTTTAAAAAAGAGCTACATGGAAGATGGATTAATAAAAGAAGACAAAGAAAAATATCCTATATATGTATTTATACACAAAGATAAAGTAACTATATCTATAGATACAACTGGAGATGCACTTCATAAAAGAGGATATAGAGAAAAAGCAAATGCAGCTCCAATAAGAGAAACATTAGCAGCTACAATGATGTATTTAACACCATGGAGACCAGGCAGAACTTTAGTAGACCCTATGTGTGGTTCGGGAACTGTTTTAATTGAAGCTGCAATGATGGGAATTAATATGGCACCAGGACTTAATCGTGAATTTATATCTGAAAAGTGGAGAACTATAGATAAAAAAATATGGTGGGATACAAGAAAGAAAGCTTTCGAAGCAATAGATGAAGAAGCAAGTTTTAAAATTTATGGATATGACATAGATGAGGAAGCAATAGAAATAGCAAAAGAAAATGCAGAAATAGCAGGAGTAGATGAATATATAGAATTTAAAGTAGGAAATGCTCTTGATTTTAAAAGTGATGAAGAATACGGATTTATAGTTACGAATCCACCATATGGAGAAAGGCTAGAAGATAAAGAAAGCGTACAAACTCTTTATAAGCATTTAGGTTATACATTTAGAGAACTTAAAAATTGGTCTTATTACTTAATAACTTCATATGAAGAATTTGAAAATGAATTTGGAAAAGAAGCTGATAAAAGAAGAAAATTATACAATGGTATGTTAAAAACTAACATGTACCAATATATTGGACCTAAGCCACTTAAAAAATAAATTAATAATTTCCCCCTTAATATAATATATATAATAGAAAGAGTATTTTAAGGGGGTGTCATAATGTTTAGAATGAATGGAAGTAGAAGAAAAAAAGTATCTAAAAGCAAGCATTCAAATCAAATGGAAAAAACCGCTGAAAATAAAACACAATACACAGAAGATTTCAACGAGATAATATTAAATGATTTAGTTCCAGAGGAAAAAAGGTCAGAACTCGGATTAGAAAGTCAATCTGAAAAAAAATCTGGTGGATTAAAATTAAATTTAGGATTAGGAACAAAAAAATCATCTAAAAAATCAAATAGTAATAAAGTTGAAGAAAATAAACAAAATAACAAAAAATCATCTAAATCAAGTAAAGGGACAAATAATGAAAGTAAAAATCAAAATGCTAGTAAGCATAAAAGTAATAAACCTAATAGTGATTCAGTAGATAAACATAAAAAGACAAAATCAAAATCTAAAAAAAGTTCAAAACAATCTCAAACTGAAGCATATGAAGAAATAACACCAATTCAAGAAACTGAGGAGGTTGTTCAACAACCTAAACAATCTAAAAAAACTCACAAAAAAATGTAAGCCAAAATAAAAGAAGAAGAAAACAAAATATCCAAGAAGAAGAATTAGAAGTAAAAAATGCTGTGGAATTAGAAGTAGAAGAAGTAAATGAAGACGAATATATAAGTGAAGAAAGTTCAGACTCTATATCATTTAGAGGAAAACAACCAGAAGAAGAATTCAATGAAGAAAATTTAAAAAATAAATTTGAAGATTTAGTATGGTCAGAAGACAAATTTCCTAAAAAGTAAATATGTAAAATATTAAAGAAAAATGTAAATAAATCATAAAAATAGTGTTAAAATATAATAAAGGCTTAGTATATATGCTAAGCTTTTATTTTTTTATCTATAAATCTAAAATAAAAAATTCACACAAAAAACATGACAAAATTTAGAAAGTGGTGGTTTTATGGTTTATAAAAATACATTTAATGAAATAAATAAAATTTTATTAGAAAGTATGAAACCTTCTGAGGATATAAAACGTCTAATAAAAGAGGGGAAATTAGATATAGAACCTTTTAAATTAATCAAAAAATTAGAAAATATAGAACAAAATAAAAAATATCATCCTGAAGGAAGTGTATTAAATCATGTATTGTTAGTAGTAGATAAGGCTAGTGAGCATAAAGGGTATTCTGAAAATAAAGAAGTATTTATGTGGGCAGCACTTTTACATGATATAGGAAAATTAACTACAACTAGAATTAGAAAAAATCGAATTACATCGTATAATCATGATATAGAAGGTGAAAAAATAGCCTTTAAATTTTTAGACGCTTTAACTGATGATCAAGATTTTAAAATGAAAGTGTCTAAATTAGTTAGATGGCACATGCAACCTTTATTTTTCGATAAAAACCTTCCATTTTTTGAGCCACAAAATATGTTAAGTGATGTTGATTATAAAGAGGTTGCACTATTGTCATTATGTGATAGACTAGGAAGAGGAGAAATGGAAAAAAGTAAAATAGAAGAAGAAGAAAATCGAATAAAAAATTTCAAAGATTACTTTAAGTAAAACTAAAATGGGAGGTTTTGGATGAAAGTATCAAGATTGACAGTTTTAGCCAGTTTATTAGTTCTTTTTACTACAGGATGTAGTATAGATTCTGAATCTCCAGAACAGCTAATAAAGGATAAACCTGTTTATGATAAAAATAAACAAGAGCTATATAATGCTATAAAACAACAACTTCCTTCAATAAATTCTTCATTAATACTTCCATCCAACTCAAGCGAAGTTGGAAAGATTAATGAAATTGATTTAAATAGCGATGGGGTAGACGAGATTGTGGCATTTGAGAAAAAAGAAAGTATAAATCCTAGCCAAAATGAAGTAGGATTTTTAATATTGGAAAAAAATCAAAATGGATCATACAGTAATAAAGCTAATTTACTTCAAAAAGGAGAAGCGATAGAGTATGCTAGCTTTTATGATTTAGACTCGGATGGAAATAAAGAGATAATTTTATTGATTAAAGAAAATGAAAAAACTAATCTTCATATTTATTCTTATAAAGAGGATAAGATAAAAAAAATATATACTCTAGATCCAACATGGTTAAAAGATAAAAGTAATTTACAAGATATGAAAATTAAAATTGGTCATATGGATAATGATAATATAGTAGATATTCTAATTATGCATTATAACACAAAGACGAACAAAGCCTATGCAAGTATGGCCAATTTTAATAAAACTTTAGAATTTAAAAGTTATGTAGAGTTTGAAAATATTAGGAGTTTAGGAGATTCTTATATAACTATAGGAAATATAGCAACTGATAAAAGAGGTATAATATTAGATATGCCAACTATTAAAGATAATAATTATATGACTCAAATATTATATATGGAAAACAATAACTTAAAAAAGGCATTTAGTGATTATGAAAAAAATATAATGAAACCTTATTATATACCTGTAGCAGATATAGATAAAGACAAAGATAAAGTAATAGATATCCCAATTGTTAAGGGAAGTGGAAAGACTTATACTGCGAAAAACTCAGCTACTGTAACATGGTATAAATGGAACGGGAAATCTGAAGAAAATTCAGGGTTAGTATTTATAGGCCAGAGATATTATAATTATCAGTACAATTATCAATTACTTATTCCAAATAAATTAGTGAATAAATTATTTGTAAGGGAAGATTACCCAAGTGATGGTCCTGTATTTTATTTTGAATATTATGATACTGATAAAAATAAGCCAGTTAAATTATTTACAATATCTTTAAATAATAAGAAAAGAGTGGATGAAAATAAATCTATTGTACCTCAAAATGTCTTTGTTTTAAGGGAAGATGAGGAAAATACATACGTTTTATACATAGATAATGAAGCAGAAATGAAAAAACTAAAATTAAATCAAGAAATAATAAAAGAATTTTTCTTGCCGATATATTAAGTTTATTTGGAGGATATTATGAAGGAAAAAATATTAATAATGGAAGATGAGATAGGAATTAGAAGTTTCGTGAGTATAAACCTAAAAAGAGAAGGTTATGAAATAATAGAAGCTGGTACAGGTGGGGAAGCTATAGAAAAGATGAATAGTGAAAAAGATATACAATTAGCATTACTTGATGTAATGCTACCTGATATGAGTGGTATAGATGTATGTAAGTATATAAGACAAAATTTTGATCAAGTAGGTATAATAATGCTTACAGCAAAAGCTCAAGAGGATGATAAGATAGAAGGATTTATATCAGGAGCAGATGACTATATAGTAAAGCCGTTTAGTATAAAAGAATTATTAGTTAGAGTTTCAGCACTAATTAGAAGAGTGAGAAAAGATGATAATATACCTAAAAATAGTGAGATAGTATCAGCACCATTTACTCTTGATTTAGATAAAAGAAAATTATTTAAAGATGGAGCTGAAATTGAACTTACGCCTACTGAATTTTCAATAGTTAAATACCTAATGACTAATGCAAAGCAATCTCTAAGTAGAGATCAAATACTTGATGAAGTATGGGGAACTAATTATCTTTATGACTTTAAGATAGTTGACGTAAATATAAGAAGAATAAGAAATAAGATAGAGGATGACCCATCAAAACCTAAATATATACAAACTATTTGGGGTTATGGATATTGCTTTAGAAAGGAAGAGTAATAGTGCTACATTTTGAGGGTCTAAGAAAAAAGATAATTAAAAACTACTTTACGATAATAATTATAACAGTTACATTATTTGAAGGTTTATTCATATTCTATATTCAAAATTATTACTATGATTATGTAAGACAAAACTTAAAATATGTAGTTGATAGTACTAATTCAAATTATAATGGTAATATAGGTATGGAAACCAGTAGTTTTGAAAAAAAAGTAAATAATATAATTGAAAAAGAAAGTATAAAATATAACTCTAGGTATGCAGTTACAATTATAGATAAAAATAAGAATATAGTTTTAGATAGATATGGATTTAAAACTAATGAAAAAGCAAATTATGAGGATGTAGATAGAGCATTAAAAGATAAAGAGTCAATACCTTATACACATAGAATTACACAGACTAATGAGCATGTAATGAGTATATCTATTCCTCTTAAGACTAATAACATAATTGAAGGTGTTGTAAGATATACAGTATCTTTAGACCATATAGACCAAGTGATATTTAAGTTAATATTAGGTTTAATACTAGCAGGAATATGCATTTTACTTATTGCTATATCTTTAAGCCTTAGATTTGCGGAGGGACTAATACAACCGCTAATAGAACTAAAACAATTTGCAAATGAACTAGCACATGGTAACTATAAGATAAAGCTTAAAAATAGAAAAATATCTGATGATGAGATTGGTGATTTAGCAGAAACTTTTGAATATATGGCATCTGAAATCGATAAAAGTGAAAAGTTAAAAGAGGAGTTTATATCATCTATATCTCATGAGCTTAGAACACCGCTTACATCAATAAAAGGATGGAGTGAAACACTAGGTTATGAGGGAATCGGAAAAGAAGAACTTGACTTAGGTCTAGGAATTATTCAAGATGAAACTGAAAGACTTATAAAATTAGTTGAAGAATTACTTGATTTTTCAAGACTCGCATCAGATAGAATAAAACTACAAATTGATATGGTAGATATTAATGCACTTGCAAATGGAGTAGTTAATCAACTTAGAGTAAAATCAAATGAAAAAAATATAAAACTAGAAGCAATATTTGAAACTGAAAATATTGAAAATGTGCAAGGCGATAAAAATAGATTAAGACAAGTTCTTATAAATTTAGTGCAAAACTCAATTAAATTTACTTCAGATAGTGGATTTATAAAAGTAGTAGTATCACAAGATGAAGAATTTACTACAATGAAAGTAATAGATAACGGAGCAGGAATAGAAACAGAAAATTTAGATAAAGTATTAGACAAATTCTTCCAAGAAGACTATAATAAAGCCGGTAGCGGATTAGGACTAGCCATAAGTAATGAAATAGTTAAACTTCATGGTGGAAATATGAGATTAGAAAGTAAAAAAGGTATAGGAACAACGATAACTGTAACAATAAAAAATAAGTTGATTGAATCAATTTAAATTATAATTAGCAACTATTTCTAGAAAGAGGAAGAATATGAAGAATATAAAAATGACAATAAAGTACGATGGATCAAGGTATAAAGGTTTCCAAAGATTACAAGATAATGATATGACTATACAGGGAAAAATTGAGTCAGTACTTAGTAAAATGACTGATGAAAATATTGAGATAATAGGTTCAGGAAGAACTGATATGGGAGTACATGCTTATGGACAAGTTGCAAATTTCAAAACAAATTCTGAGATGTCTATAAAAAAAATGGAAGCATATTTATATGAGTATTTACCAGAAGATATAGTAGTTACTCAATTAGAAGAAGTTGAAGAAAGGTTCCATAGTAGATATAATGCTAAATCAAAAGTATATCTATATAAAATATATAATAACAAAGTGCATGATCCTTTTTTAAGAAAATATACAACTCATATATCTAAAAGATTAGATTTAGATTTAATGAAAGAAGCGAGTCAATTTTTAATAGGTGAACATGATTTTACTAGCTTTGCATCATCAAAATCTAAGAAAAAATCAAACATAAGAACTATAGAGTCTATATCAATACAAGAAAATAATAATGTTATAGAAATTTATGTTGAAGGTGATGGATTTTTATACAACATGGTGAGAATAATAGCAGGAGCATTATTAGAAGTAGGTTTAAGAAAAAAATCTCCACAAGATATAAAAGACATGTTAGACGCTAAAGATAGAACTAAAGCATCTGATACAGCACCAGCAAAAGGATTATATCTTTATAAGGTAAAATATTAAATTTATAAAAATAAATTTATATGGTTGACATTGACTATAATTTGAACTATTATTATTTACAAGATTAAAACTATTAATTTAATATTTAAAATTCTATGAAAAAGAGAGTAGCTTAAATGTATTTAATAGAGAGCTAGGGACGGTGGAAGCCTAGTAAAGAAACTTAAGTGAATAGAGCTTTGGAGAATACTATCTGAACATATAGTAAGATAGTAGGTATGTCTCGCCTTAAGAGAAAGAGTGGATAAATATATTTTATCAATTAGAGTGGTAACGCGGATAATAATTCGTCTCTTGGTTTTAACCAAGAGGCGTTTTTTATTATATATATTTTGTATTTTTTATACAAGATTCTAATTATAAATATTATTTATCAATAAGAGTGGTACCGCGGTAAATTTCGCCTCTTAGTATTTTCATACTAAGGGGCTTTTTTTATTTTACACAAGCTATAGAAAAATAATTAAAAAACTAATGAAGTTAAATATAAAAATTATAGATAGTAGGAGGTAAAGATTATGAAAGAAAAAGTTATATTGGCATATTCAGGAGGGCTTGATACATCGATTATAATACCATGGTTAAAAGAAAATTATGATATAGAGGTAATTGCTGTTTGTGCAAATGTAGGTCAAAATGAAAATATGGATGAAGTACATGATAAAGCAGTAAAAAGTGGGGCTAGCAAAGTTTATATAGATGATTTAAGCGAAGAATTTGTAAAAGAAACTATTTTTAAAGCCATAAAAGCTGAGGCAAAGTATGAAGGTAAATATTTATTAGGCACATCTTTAGCAAGACCTATTATAGCTAAAAAGTTAGTAGAAATAGCACATATAGAAGGAGCAAAATATATATGTCATGGATGTACAGGAAAAGGTAATGATCAAGTGAGATTTGAGGCATCTATTTCGGCATTAGATCCAAGTATAAAAATAATAGCTCCTTGGAGAATTTGGGATATAAAATCAAGAGAAGATGCGATAGAATATGCTAATAAAAATAATATACCAATAACAGCAACTAAAGAAAAAATTTATTCTGTAGATGAAAATATTTGGCATATATCAACAGAAGGAGGAGATATAGAATATCTAGAAAATGAACATAAAGATAATATATATAAAAAATCTTGTTCATTAGAAAATGCATCTGAAGAAAGTGAATATGTTGAAATATATTTTGAAAAGGGAATACCTAAAAAAGTAAATAAAGTAGAGCTTTCTCCAGTTGACCTAGTAAATACATTAAATGATATAGGGGCAAAGCACGGAATAGGTGTAATTGACATAGTAGAAAATAGACTAGTAGGAATGAAATCAAGAGGGATATATGAGACTCCAGGGGGGACTATACTTTATGAAGCGCATAACATGTTAGAAAGTGCCACTTTAGATAAAGAAACTCTGCATTTTAAACATCAAATATCATTAAAATATGGAGAACTTATATATAATGGTTTATGGTATACAAAAATAAGAGAATCAATTGATTCATTTATAGAAACAACACAAGATAATGTAACAGGTAGTGTAAAAATTAAACTTTATAAAGGAAATTTAAAACCAGCTGGAATATTTACAGAAAATGCACTTTATGAACAATCTGTTTCATCATTTGGAGATAGTAATCTTTATAATCATGAAGATGCACAAGGATTTATAAATTTATTTACATTACCGCTTAAAATAAAAGCACTAAAAGCAAATAATAAGTTTTGCGAAAATGATTTATACGAGGAAATCGCAGTAGAAAAAACTGTTTAAAAGTATAAAAAGTAGGCTTTTAAAATTAAGCCTACTTTTTATACTTATAGAATATGGTTTAAATCACATTTTTCACTTTCTAATATATTTCCTAATGTAACTTTTATTATTTCTATATTTTCTAGTGCTTTTGATTTGTCGTTAGTATTTATACTTTTATCTAGTATGTTAAAATGGAGACTTATTAAGTCAAAAGATTCATGGTTTAATAGTTTATACCAAGGAGACTTTTCTTTATTCCAAGAACTGGAGACTTCTTTTAATGCAATCTTAGCATCATTCAAATTATCTTCTTCTATATAGTTTTCTATTATAGTAACTTTATTTTTATAATCATCTGTGAAATCACCAATTCCATTAGTAACGTAAAATCCAAATGTTATAAATAGAATAGTCCATATTAATACATAAACAAAAGACCTCAATGTAATCACCTCAACTTAGTTGATATCTTTTCTTTGAATAAATATATTATCATTTTCATCTAATATACAAACTAAAACATCTTTATAATTATCGATATTATTAGATTTTAAAATATCAAAAAGCCACTCTTTATCTTTGTATACACTCTTAAGACTATTATTAATTATTTGTCCATCTATTATTAAAGAAATTGGTAAATGTTTAAACTCTTTAGAAGAATTACTATCATGATTAGGTGATGGAATTACACTTAAATTTCCATCAGTTTCTAAAATAGCGTATTGAACATCTTTAATACTAAAAAAACCTTGAACTCTAAGTTGTTCAAAAATTTCATCAATAGTTATTCTTTCTTTTTTTAGAACTTTATAATCAATTTTACCTTTATTAATTAAAATAGCAGGTTTACCAGATAAGAATGAACTAAGTCTTCTACTCTTTAAAGCAAAATAAGATATAAAAGTTTGCATAAAAACAAGACCAGTTATAGATGCAATTCCATATATTATAGGAATATTATTATTTTCCATTGGAATAGATGCAACCTCTGCTAGTAAGAATGTTATAACTAAGTCAAAGGCATTCATTTCAG
Organism: Clostridium sp. CCUG 7971; assembly: GCF_017590215.1. Lineage (GTDB taxonomy): Bacteria > Bacillota > Clostridia > Peptostreptococcales > Peptostreptococcaceae > Faecalimicrobium. The sequence continues at coordinate 21,897 of NZ_JAFFPK010000040.1, read as the reverse complement.
CAATTTCACCTTTTCCCATGACTCTAAGTGATATTAATACTGCGATATATAGTATAATACTTCTTATTAAAACTATAACCATTTTATTATCCTCTTTCAAAATGATATAATAAATTTATTATTTCCAATATATAAATATTGATACTTAAAACTTAAATCTAACATCTTTTAAAAATTATTCAAATTTGATATAATAAACTTCAAATGAAATTTTAAATATTAATCTAAAAATATTAATTTAAATGGAAAATTTATAAAAATAGAAAGCTATATTTAACTTAAGTTTAAGTAAATATACTAAAATTAAAAAATAATTTTTAATATTTGTGGTTATAAGGTTTTATAACTAAGGAGGAGATACTATGGGGAAAAGAAAACAAGTACAAGTTCCTATTGAAAAAATACAAGAACAAGATAGATTTATAGAGGTCGTAGCAGAAAATAATAGTAGATTTTATGCAATACATCAAACTAAGCCTAAATATATCATACAAACTTTTGGCTGTCAAATGAATGAACATGATTCTGAAAAATTATCATCTATGCTAGAAGAAATGGGATATGATAGAGGAATGATGGTGGATGAGTGTGATTTAATAATATACAATACTTGTGCAGTAAGAGAAAATGCAGAACTCAAAGTATATGGAAATCTTGGACACTTAAGATTAGCAAAAAGAAAAAATCCAGATTTAAAAATAGCTGTTTGTGGATGCATGATGCAACAACCTCATGTTGTAAAAGAATTAAAATTAAAATATAATCATGTAGACCTAGTATTTGGTACTCATAATTTATATAAATTCCCTGAGTTATTAACTAAGTCAATGGATGCAAGTAAAATGCTAGTTGATGTTTGGGATGTTGATGGAGAGGTAGTAGAAGGCCTTAGAAGTAGTAGAAAATTTGAACTTAAAGCATTTGTAAATATAATGTATGGTTGTAATAACTTCTGTACTTATTGTATAGTTCCTTATACAAGAGGTAGAGAAAGAAGTAGAACACCAGAAGATATAATGAATGAAATAAAAGAATTAGTTGCAAATGGAACTAAAGAAATAACGCTACTTGGTCAAAATGTTGATTCATATGGAAAAACATTAGAAGAAGAAGTAACATTTGCAAAGCTTTTAAGGATGGTAAATGATATAGAAGGAATTGAAAGAGTTAGATTTATGACTTCTCACCCAAAGGATATATCAGATGAGGTAATATATGCTATGAGAGATTGTGATAAGGTATGTGAATTCCTACATCTACCAGTTCAATGTGGAAGTACAAGCTTACTTAAGAAAATGAATAGACACTATTCTAAAGAATATTATTTAGAAATAATAGAAAAGGCTAAGGCTGAAGTTCCAGGAATAGCATTCTCTACAGATTTAATGATAGGATTCCCAGGAGAAACTGAAGAAGATTTATTAGATACAATTGATGTAGTTGAAAAAGTAAGATATGATTCTGCATTTACATTTATATATTCAAAGAGAAAAGGTACACCAGCAGCTGAAATGGAAAACCAAATAGAAGATAGCATAAAGCATGAAAGATTTAATAGAGTATTAAATAAAGTTAACGAAATATGTGCTGAGATAAATGAAAGCTATAAAGGTAAAACAGTTGAGGTTTTAGTTGAGGGGCCAAGCAAAACAGATGAAAATGTATTAACTGGAAGAACTAGACAAAATAAATTAGTACACTTTACAGGGGGAAGTAAAGACTTAGTTGGTAAATTAGTTATGGTAAAGATAAATGATCCAAAAACATTCTCGTTAAATGGTACTTTAGAAGCATAAAAATAAAAAATTATAAGGGTTTATTATTAAAGTCCTAAGATTATATGTCTTAGGACTTTTTAGAGAGTAAATTAATAATATGGGAGAAGTATAGATGTTTAATAATTTATTAGAGTTACTATTAGATACCGTTCCATATTCAATATGGATGATGAGTATAGATAGAAAATTTGCTTTTGCAAATAAGTTTTTTTGTGATTCCCTAAATAAATCTAAAGAAGAAGTTTTAGGAAAAACTTTATTTGATTTATACGAAAAAGAATTAGCAATAGAATATACAGGTAATTATGATGAGGTTTTAAAATTAGACAAAGCCAAATTATTTACAGGATATCAAGGTAATTTATTTTTAGAATGTTATATAGCTCCAATAAAAAATGAAGGAGAGATAATTGGTTTTTTGGCTATACATCAAGATCAGACAGAACGAAAGAAAAATGAAGAAGAAATAATAAGACAAAAAAAATTATTAAAAACTATAATGGACACTATACCAGATTCAATTTTTTATAAAAATATAGAAGGGACTTATTTAGATTGCAATATAGCATTTGCGAAAGATTACTATAATCTAGAAAAAGAAGATGTTATAAATAAAAAAGATATAGAGATAGTAAAAGATAGTAAGCTTATAAAAAAGATTGTTGAAACAGATAGCAAGGTAATTGATAACAAAACGAAAGAAGTAAATCGTATTAAGATAAAAGATAATAATAGTATAAAATATATGGAGAGTATCAAAACCCCTATATTGGATAATGATGGTAAAGTTTGGGGGATTGTAGGAGTATCAAGAGATATAACATCAAGAATATTACTAGAAAGAAATTTAAAAAAACTTAGTTATACAGACAAGCTTACGGGAGTTTACAATAGAGCCTATTTCGATAAAAAAGTAGTGGATATGAATAAAGAGAGCTATTTTCCTCTCAGTTTAATAGTTGGAGATGTTGATGGATTAAAGATTGTAAATGATACATTAGGCCATCTAAAAGGAGATGAACTTTTAATTAAAATAACTGATATTTTAAAAAAGGTTTGTAAAAAAGGGAATTTAATAGTTCGTTGGGGTGGAGACGAATTTGTAATTTTATTACCGAATACTGAATATGAAGAAGCAAAAATATTATGTAAGAAAATAAAATATGCATGCAAAATGGAAGAGCCTAAAGATATACCACTTAGCATATCTTTAGGATGTTCTACAAAGAGAAATTTAAATCAAAGTATAGATGATATTTTAAAAGAAGCAGAAGATGAAGTTTATAAGCAAAAGCTACCTAGTCAAAGTAAGTCCAAAAATAATATACTATTATCTTTACAAGATACACTAAAAGAAAAGTGTACGGATACCCAAGAACATACAGATAGAGTAGTGCAATATGCTAAAAGATTAGCGAATAAGATGAATTTAAGTGAAGAGCGTACCAATGAACTAGTTTTAGCATCAACCCTACATGATATAGGAAAAATAGGAATACCTAATGATATTTTATTAAAACCTGGTAAGCTAACTGACTTAGAATATAAGACTATAAAAACACATGCGGAAAAAGGATATAGAATTGCGAAGTCAAATTATGAAATAGCTCATATCGCAAAATGTATATTATCTCATCATGAAAGATGGGATGGTAATGGTTACCCTCTAGGACTAAAAGGAGAAGAAATACCATATTTAGCTAGACTTGTATGTGTACTAGATTCATACGATGCAATGACCAGTTCAAGGCCATATAAAGATAAGATATCAAATAAAAAAGCATGTGAGGAAATTAAAAGATGTTCGGGGACCCAGTTTGACCCTAACATCGTTAAAATATTTTTGGAAGAATTTGAAGATTAATAAAAGGCATTTAAGAATTATCTTAAATGCCTTTTTGTTTATTTATGTAGTTTTTTGTGTATTTTTTAAATCTTTGTTAGAATTTATATAGTTAAAATATAACTTAGTTTCAGAAACAACTACAGGGGAAAGTGCGATAAGTGCTATTAAGTTTGGAATAGCCATAAGTCCATTTACGATATCAGCTATTATCCACACTAGCTCTAGCTTTAAGAAGGCTCCAAGTAAAACCATTAAAACGAATAAAACTCTATATCCATTTATACCTTTGACTCCAAATAAAAATTCAAAACATCTTTCTCCATAATAACTCCAACCAAGAATAGTAGTAAAAGCAAATAAGCTTAAGCTAATTGTTAAGAATAATGGTCCAATAGAAGGTAATACAGTTTCAAAAGCAGATTGAGTCATAAGTGCTCCATTTAAATCTGATTGCCATACTCCAGATAATATAAGAGCAAACCCTGTAAGAGAACAGATTATTAAACTATCGATAAGAGTACCTGTCATAGAAATAAGTCCTTGTTCAGCTGGCCATTCAGTCTTTGCAGCAGCAGCAGCTATTGGAGCACTACCAAGTCCAGATTCATTTGAAAACACTCCACGAGCGATACCATTTCTAATTGCCATTGATACCGTAGCACCTAAAAATCCACCAAAAGCAGCTGTTGGAGTAAATGCACTTTTTATTATTAATGCAAATGTTTCTGGTACTTTATTAAAGAAAGTTATAATTATTAAAGAACATATTAATATATACACAGTAGCCATAAAAGGTACGATTTTAGTTGCTACATTAGAAATACTTTGTAATCCTCCAAATATTACAAATGCGACAAGCACTGCTATAATAACACCTGTAATTTTAGGATCTATACCAAAACTTCCGTTTATAGAATCTGTTATAGAATTAACTTGAGTGAAAGTTCCTATTCCGAGTAAAGCAACTAATATACCACTTACAGAGAAAAATATAGCTAGAGGCTTATATTTTTCGCCCATTCCATTTACTATATAATACATTGGACCACCTGAAATATTTCCGTTTGAGTCCTTTACTCTATACTTTATAGCAAGAAGACCTTCTGCATATTTTGTAGCCATTCCAAAGAAGGCAGCAAGCCACATCCAAAATAAAGCACCAGGACCACCGGCTTTTATAGCAGTTGCTACACCAACGATGTTTCCTGTTCCTACTGTAGCAGCAAGTGCGGTACATAACGCACCGAAGCTTGAAATATCACCAGTACCACTATTTTCAGCCTTAAATATAAGTCTTAAAGACTGAGGTAATTTTCTTATTTGTAAAAAACCAAGCTTAAAAGTAAATAATATACCAGTACCAACTAAAAGAACTAGTAATGGTGGACCCCATATAAAAGAGTCGATTTTGTTAAAGACATCAATTAAATTCATAAAAAACACTCCTTATTTTTTATGCCCTAAAATCAATAGAGTTTTAATTGACAGGTAGTTAATAAAGTGATTAACGAAATATGTGTAATAAAAAAAGCTAAATCTAAAAGATTTAGCTCTGGATATACACTAGGATACTTTAAATTAAAGCACAATAAGCACATTAATGAAAAGTATGTTATCCCTGTCCTTTTGCCTGAGAGATTGAGCGTTATTGCCTTGCCCCTTCGGCGCCTATTATTAGGTCTCTCCAGAGTTCCCTAAGCTTTACAGTCCTACTTTTATAAGAAAAGTACCTGAGAGTGCAACTCCTTCGGTGTGCTATTTCGGCAACTCTTCTATAAAGCTTCAATCGGGTATTGATTTGTTGTAGCATTATTTAATATTCATGATATATATAAAATTAGTAAATGTCAATTAAAATTTAAAAAAATATATATAACGTTAAATATTTATGTAAAACAATTTTAATTCAGATAATAAATTTTTTATAAAAAAATAAAAATAAATGAATTTAAATTTAACAATTGGTTAATATATTATTACATAGTTAATGAAAGTTAATTATGTATCTATACTTGCTAGATAAAAGCTAGGATAATACCTAATCTCTTACTAGTATCTATTGGGGGTATAGATGATGAGATATCAATGAGATATCATATTAAATAGATTAAATATATTAAAACAACCTCATTTTAATATATTACTTTTAGTTTTGTAATCAATTACCAATAGATGATTTATATACTAATTTGTAAGTTCTATTTAATAAAAGTCAAAAAGAGGAAAAGCTTACTAAAAGTAAAAGCTTTGGTAAAAGGCATTAGATTTGATAGCTATAACTATTAAATCTAGTGTCTTTTGTTTTGTAAAAATAAAAATAACTTCTTTAAGAAGTTATTAAATTTAAGCAGTTTTCTAATATTTTTGCTGTTATTCCCCAAATTACATAGTTATTATATTTATAAAAGAATACATCATATTTGCCTACAGCAAATTTATAATCTCTTTTGTTTGGGATTATATCATAAGGAAAATCATCATGAGGAATGATTTGTATCTCATTATCAAAATAAGTTGGTTTATTTTCTAGTAAATAAGTAATAGGTACTAAAAAAATATGATCAACTTCATCTTTATTTATATTTAAGTCTTTAATATCTTTTATATAACCTAGATAAGGATGAACTATAAGATTCATTGGTGTTACAAGCAAGTCAAGTTCAGATATAACCTCAATATTATCACTAAGTGTTCCTAGTTCTTCACAAGTCTCACGAATTGCTGTATTATAAGGGTCTTCACCGGATTCTATTTTACCACCTGGAAAAGATATTTCATTAGGCTGAAATCTTAAATTTTTAGATCTAACTTCAAATAGTATATAATAAGAATTTTCTTTTTTTACTATAGGTATTAAGACAGAAGCTTTTTTCATATCACTAGATCCATTTATATAAGGTTTATAATTTTTAAATTTATCTTTTAAATCGTCTAACATTGTTGTCCTCCTAATTATGTATAAATATATACATATATTATATACTATATTACAGAAGTTGATTTATATTAACAAAATATTATTAAATATTGAATTTTATATAAATAATTGATAGAGATATATAAATTTGGGTAACTATAAAGTAATTGTTAAAATATGATAAGTATAGTATAATCAATTTGCAAATGAATATATCAGGGGAGCTAATTGCTGAGAGGAGATTATAATCTCGACCCTTTAACCTGTTTGGATAATGCCAGCGTAGGGAGACAAGAAAAAGATAGTATAAGTCTTATCCTTAATGGGATAAGGCTTTTTTATTATCATATAAAATTACTGACATAATTTAAAACTTAACAGGGCAAAAGGCTTCAAAATATATCATAACTAAGACAAAATAATCTGGAGAGGATGATTTAAATGGTAATAGCAGATGTATCTGTAATGCCCCTAAGACCTTATGGTGGGGAAGAAGAAATGTACAAAGTAGTAGATGCTTGTATAGAAGAAATTTCAAAGAGTGGATTAAAATATGAAATTGGAGCTATGAGTACTACTATAGAAGGTGAATTTGATGAAGTATTTGACCTTTTAAAAGTAATACATAAAATACCTTTTAGCCTTGGATGCGAAAGAGTTATAACAATAGCTAGAGTAGATGAAAAAGCTGGAGGCATAACAATAGATGAAAAACTTAAAAATCATAGATAAAATAAAAAATAGTTTATATCCTATACTTACATTTTTATCTATATTAGTTATTTGGCAAGGTGCTGTAAATATATATGATATACCACAATATGTGCTACCATCACCAAGTGATATTGTACAAGTTTTTTTTAAGGATTACCAAAACTTATATACACATACTATAGTAACCTTAAATGAAGCAGTAATTGGTTTTGTAGTCTCAATAATATTATCGATAAGTATTGGTATACTAATGGATTTTATACCATTATTTAAAAAATGTTTTTATCCAATAATGCTTGTATCTCAAACTATACCAACTATAACTATAGCACCGCTTCTTATAATATGGTTTGGATTTGATTCACTGCCTAAAATAATAATGGTAACATTAACTTGTTTTTTCCCAATACTTATAAATTTTGTAGATGGGATAGAAAATATAGACAAAGATTATTTGAATTTATTTAAAACTATGAACTCTAATAAATTCAAAACATTTATACATCTTAAGTTTCCAATGTCTATGGATAAACTTTTTTCAGGTCTTAAGATATCAGCAACTTACGCAGTCGTTGCTGCAACTGTAGCTGAATGGCTAGGAGGAACTGAGGGACTTGGAGTATATATGGTAAGATCAAAAAGTGCCTATGCACTAGATAAGGTTTTTGCATCAACTATATTAGTAGTAATATTTAGCTTAGTATTTGTTGCAATTATACAAGCTATAAAAAAAGTAGTGATTAGACATAAAAGTTAGGGAGGATATTATGAAATTTAATAAATTATTATCAATAGGATTAATAAGTGCACTTACAGTAGGTACTTTATCAGGATGTAGCAAAGAGAATAAAAATATAGATAACAAAGATAAAAATCAAAAAGTTACTATGGTACTAGATTGGACTCCAAATACTAATCATACAGGACTATATGTAGCACTTGAAAATGGATACTTTAAAGAAGAAGGATTAGATGTTGAAATAGTGCAACCATCAGATGGAGGAGCTGCTACTTTAGTGGCTACTGGAAAAGCTGATTTTGGAATAAGTTATCAAGAAGAAATGACATTTGCTAAGACTAGTGAAGATCCACTTCCAATAAAGGCAGTTGCAGCAGTTATACAGCATAATACATCAGGATTTGCTGCACCAAAAGATAAAAATATAACTTCAGCTAAAGATTTTGCAGGAAAAGTTTATGGCGGATGGGGTTCTCCTTCTGAAGATGCTATACTTGATGCAGTTATGAAAAATTCAGGAAAAGATTTTAAAGATTTAAAGGTAGTTAATATTGGAGATGATGATTTCTTTACAGCTGTAAAGAAGAATATAGATTTTGCGTGGATATTTGAAGGATGGACAGGAATAGAAGCTAAACAAAAAGGAATAGAACTTGATTATATAGCGTTAAAAGATTTAGATAAAAGATTAGATTACTATACTCCAGTTATAATATCTAGTGAAAAATTACTTAATGAAAATCCAGAACTAGCTAAGAAGTTTTTAAAAGCAACTACTAAAGGATATGAATATGCAATAGAAAATCCTACTGAAGCTGCTAAAATATTAGTTAAGTACGCTCCAGAAATAAATGAAGAATTAGCAATAGAAAGTCAAAAATACTTAGCGACTAAGTACAAAGATGATGCAGCTAGATGGGGAGAAATGAAAGATAGTGTATGGGATAACTATACAGAATTTTTAAAAGACTATAAAGTAATAAATAAAGATATGAAAGCAAGTGAGGCTTATACAAATGAATTCTTACCAAAGTAAAAAGGTTAAGATAGACATAAAAAATATATCTAAGAGTTATGATGACGTTAAAGTTTTAGAAGATATTAGCATAAAAGTTTTAGAAGGCGAATTTGTATCAATTCTTGGACCAAGTGGCTGTGGAAAGAGTACAATATTTAATATTGTAGCGAGTTTAACTGAGTGTAGCAGTGGAAGTATTGATATAAATGGAAGATTAAGCTATATGTATCAAAAAGATTTATTACTTCCATACAAAACTATAATAGATAATGTATCATTACCATTAATCTTAAAAAATACAAAGAAAAATAATGCATATGAAAAAGTTAAATCATATTTTAAAGTGTTTGGTTTAGAAGGATATGAAAAAAAATATCCAAGTGAATTATCTGGAGGAATGAAGCAAAGAGCTAATTTTTTAAGAACATTTATAAATTCTAATGACATAATGCTTTTAGATGAACCTTTCGGAGCATTAGATTCTATAACAAAAACATCAATGCAAAAATGGCTATTAGATGTTAAGAACAAAGTAAATGCTACTATACTTCTTATAACTCATGATATAGACGAGGCTATAATGTTATCTGACAGAATTTATGTTATATCAAATAAACCTTCAAAGGTTAAATCTGAGGTTGTAGTTGATAAAGATTTCTATAACGAAGATAAATTAGAAAATATAGCAAATTTAAAAAAAGAAATAATTAAACTTTTATAATATAAGAGCAGTAAGACTTTTATGGAATTCTTACTGCTTTTTTATTATAAAAATGAGAGTTTAAATAGATTATTTTTTTATTTATATGTATAATGTTAGATAGAATTAAGTAATAAGGAGAATTAAAATGGATAAAGACAACATAGTTAAATGCACAGAAGAACTCTTAACAGATAATAACTTAAAATTATGTATAAAAGAAAATAATACTTATATAGATATACCAAAAGAAATTATAAAAAATATAAATAGTGAAAAATCTATATTACAAGATTATATTAGAATATACACAAGTATAGAAGATTTAAAAGAAAATATTAACAAATATTTATTTGATAAAAATAGCAGTATAAGTTCTAGTGAAATAGGAAATCAACTTATGAAAATCAAATCAGAAGATAATTTACATAAAATCCTACCTTACATAAATACAGATATATACAAATTAGAAGAAAGATTTAAAGTACTAGTTCCATATTTTGGTATAGATATAGAAGAGATAAATTCTATGAGAGAAGAAGTTAAAAAAAACTATATAAATAATTCATACGATAATAGTGGTGCTATAGATAAGTACTATTTAAAAGAGATAATAGATAGCGTTAAAAATTCTAAAATGTATTCATTAAAATCAAAGTCTAGATATGGAAGTATGTCTAGTGAGTATGATTTAAACAATAAAGAAGATATAATTGATTTTAATGATGAAGAAGTTGGCGGAGAATACTGTCCAATACTTGTTGTATATAAACCGGCTAAGTATAATAGAGGTTCTTATGTCCTTGAAGATAAATCTTATGTATACATAAAACGTCAACCATTAGATGCCTTAATAAAACAAGAAAGATTAGAAGAAAGAGGTATTGATGGTATGGGGGCAATTACTTATATAAAATTAAAAAGGGATCTTACTAACGAAAACTTACAAGATATAATGGCAGAGCTATATGTATATGGTCAAAAAAATAATATTAAATTTGAAAATATCAAATTAGCTGATATAGCATCAAATAAAATTTGGCTTACCGCAGATAAATTAAAAAAAGAGTATAAAGAATTAAGATATTACCATAAAAATTTAACTCAAAAAGTAAAGGATATATATGAATCTACAGGGGCTTATTATACTCAAATAAGTGGAAAGTACATATTTGATAGTAGGGAACTTTTACATTGTTACAATACTTTTAAGCATAAAGATATAAACAGTTAGAATATATGTTTAAGTAAAGAAGTTACAATAAGAGAAAGCGCTTGTGGCATAAAGAAAATAAAAATATATATAAAAATAAAATTTTATAATTGACAATGTATGTTTTAAAATATACAATTAGTTTCATAAATAAAAATATTTTGAAAATTAAATAAAAAACCTTATCAAGAGAGACCGAGGGAATGGCCCTATGACGTCTCAGCAACCTACCTTAAATGGTGTGGTGCTAATTCCAACAGGATTTAATCCTGAAAGATGAGGGGAAGTATATTAATATAAACGTTAAAAATCTTCTTCTCATTTTTGGGAAGAAGATTTTTTATTTTGTAAAAAAGGAGGGTCTATATTTGATTCAATTAAAAAACATTAAAAAAACTTATAAATCAAATAACACATTAGTGGAAGCATTAAAGGGTGTAAATTTAGAGATAAAGGAAGGAGAGGTATGTGGAATAATTGGATTTAGTGGTGCTGGTAAAAGTACATTAGTACGATGCATTAATTTATTAGAAAGACCTACATCAGGTGATGTATTTATAGGTAATCAAAATATAATGAAGCTATCACCAAAGGATTTAAGAGAAAGTAGAAAAAATATAGGTATGATTTTTCAACATTTTAATCTTATGAAGTCAAAGACTGTATTTAAAAATATAGCATATCCTCTAAAGGGGAGTGGACTTAGCAAAGATGATATAAAAAATAGAGTAATAGAGCTTTTAGAATTAGTAGGATTAAGTGATAAGATTAATAGTTACCCATCTCAACTAAGTGGAGGTCAAAAACAAAGGGTTGCAATAGCAAGAGCATTAGCTAATAATCCAAAAGTACTTTTATGCGATGAAGCAACTTCAGCCCTTGATCCTCAAACAACACATTCAATACTTAATTTATTAAAAGATATTAATGAAAAGCTTAATTTAACAGTAGTTATAATCACACATGAGATGAATGTAGTAAAAGAAATATGTGATAAAGTTGCGGTTATGGAAAATGGGAATATAGTTGAAAAAGGAGATATACTTGAAATATTTTCAAATCCAAAAGCTAATGTTACAAAAGATTTTATTTCAACTTTATTTCAAAATAAAAAAATATATGATTTATTAGAAAAAGACTTATTCATTCAAGATATAAGTGAAGATGAGGTTTTAGCTAAAATTTCTTTTGTTGGTCAAAATACAGGCCAGGCATTTATATCAAAAATATCAAGAAAGTTTAAAATCGACGCAAGTATATTATTTGGAAATATAGAACTGGTAAAAAACGTTCCAATTGGAAATTTAATCGTAAAACTAAGTGGTCAAACTGAGAATATATTAAATGCAGATAAATATCTTAAAGAACATAATATTAATTTGGAGGTAATTGTATATGACAGAAATATTAAAAACACTGATACCAAATGTAGTTAATTTATATTCGGAAATGATAAAGGCCCTATTTGAAACTTTATATATGGTTTTAGTATCTGGAATAATATCTACAGTAATAGGTTTTCCTATAGGAGTAGTACTTGTAATAACTAGGAAAAATGGAATATTAGAAAATAAACTTATAAACACAATATTAGGTAAGATAATAAATATTTTTAGATCAATACCATTTATTATTTTACTGGCAGCGATACTACCAATTACGAGATTTTTCGTTGGAACAACAATTGGAACACAGGGGGCGCTAGTGCCACTTATATTTGGATCAACTCCATTTGTTGCAAGACAAATCGAATCTGTTTTATTAGATATTGATACTGGAGTTATAGAAGCTGCACAATCTATGGGATCAAGTCCATTTGAAATAATTTATAGAGTAATGCTACCAGAAGGTTTTGGTGGAATTATATACGCTATTACAATTACTACAATTAGTTTAATTGGATTATCAGCAATGGCTGGAACTGTTGGCGGTGGAGGTCTTGGAGATTTTGCAATAAGATATGGATATCAATATTTTCAAACTGATGTAATGATAGTAACCGTGGTAATACTTCTTATTTTAGTAAATCTTGTTCAAGGATTTGGAGATTTATTACTTAAAAAACTTAGTCATTAATTTAAAGGGGGAATTTTATTATGAAAAAAATATTTACATTACTTTTAACAATAATAATATCAATAGGTAGTTTAGTAGGATGTAGTAATACATCTAACGATGATAACAAAACTGTAAAACTAGGAGTTACAGGTGAAGAACATGAAATATGGGATTTAGTAAAAGAGAAATTAGCAAAAGAAGATATTAACTTAGAGATTATTAGTTTCTCTGATTATATAAGACCTAATCTAGCACTTTCTGAAGGTGAGATTGATTTAAATGCTTTTCAACACAATGCTTATTTAGAAAACTTTAATTTGGAAAGAAAATTAGATTTAGTATCAATAGGTGACACAGTATTTGCGCCAATGGCAATATATCCTGGGAAATTAAAATCACTTGATGAAATTAAAGAAAAATCAACAATTGCAGTTCCAAATGATGCTACAAATTTAGGAAGAGCTTTAATACTTCTTCAAAACGCAGGATTAATAAAATTAAAAGAAGATGTAGGTTTACTTCCAACCCTTAAAGATATAGTTGAAAATCCTAAAAATCTTGAAATAAAAGAATTAGTAGCAACTCAAATACCAAGATCTCTTCAAGATATTGATGTAGCAGTCATAAATAGTGGAGTAGCTGTAAATGCTAAATTATCACCAACAAATGATGCTTTATTTATTGAAGATTCAAGCTTAGATACTTCAAAGCCATATATAAATTTAATTGCAACAAGAAGTAAAGATAAAGATAATGAAGTTTATAAAAAGGTCGTAAAGGCTTACCAATCACAAGAAATAAAAGATGCCATAAATAAAGTATTTAAGGGAGAATCTATACCAGCATTTTAATAATTAAAACAAGGGGGAAAATAGTATGGGAAATTTAAATATAGATACAAAAGAATTAAATTTACAAGATATAAAAAATGATTTAATAAAGATAATAGATGAAAATAAAGAAAATTATATAAATATAAGTCATGATATTCATAGCAATCCTGAAATAGGAAATGAAGAATATTTTGCTTGTGAAACACTTTCTAATTTATTAAAATCAAATGGGTTTGAGGTAGAAATTAATATTGCAGGTCATGCTACTGGATTTATAGCAAAGAAAAGATCTAAAATTAATACAGGTAAAACTATTGGATTTTTAGCAGAATATGATGCATTACCGGGTCTTGGTCACGCTTGTGGTCATAATATAATTGGAGTAGCTAGTTGTGCAGCAGCAATATCATTGTCTCAAAAAATTGATGAAATTGGAGGAGAAGTAATCGTATTTGGTTGCCCATCTGAAGAAGGCGGAGAGAATGGTAGTGCTAAAGGAAGCTTTGTAAAAGCTAATTTATTTGATAATATTGATGCTTGTTTAATGATACATCCATCAAATGAAACTTCAATTACGGGAACTAGCTTAGCAGTTGACCCGATAGATTTTGAATTTATAGGAAAACCAGCACATGCAGCAGCTTGTCCTGAAAAAGGAATAAATGCACTTGATGGAGTAATTCAACTTTTCAATGGAATAAATGCACTTCGCCAACATGTACCTGATGATGTTAGAATACATGGAATAATAACGCATGGAGGGGATGCACCAAATATTGTTCCTGAGTATGCAAAGGCAAGGTTTTATATAAGGGCGCAAACTAGAAAAACATTAGATGAAGTGACTAAAAAAATAAAAGCTATAGCTAATGGAGCGACACTAAGTACAGGAGCAAGTGTTAATATAAACTTTTTCCAAAATCAAGTAGATAATTTTTATGTAAATAATAAATTTAATGAAATTTTTGTTGATATTATAAATGATCTAGGTCATGAAATATGTACTGAAAAGCAAGGTGGATTTGGTTCAACAGATGCTGGTAATGTAAGTCATGTAGTCCCAACACTTCATCCATATATAAAAATAGGCCCGTCTAGCTTAGTAGGTCATACAGAAGAATTTTGCAAAGCATCAGCATCAAAAGAAGGAGATGAAGCTTTAATAATTGGAGCAAAATCTTTATCAATTACAGCTTTAAAACTTTTAGTGAATGATGAAATTCTTAAAGAAATAAAAGAAGAATTTGAAAATAATAAACACTTATTATAAATAATATAAAAGGCTATGATATAAAATTCATAGCCTTAAATTTATACTATTTAATGATGGATATAAATAAATTAAACTAATAGTGCCATACTTATAGTATTATAGTAAATTCCATTTATACAAATATCATTTTTGAAAATACCTTCTTCTTCAAATCCAAATTTTTTATATAAATTAATAGCTTTATAATTATCTTCTCTAACCAATAAAGTTATTTTTTTAGTTATATCATTAAATTTAGCCCAATTTATTAGGTAATTCATAACTTCATTAGAAATACCGAGTCTCCAGTATTTATTTAATACGCTGATTCCAAGACTACCGACATGTTTAAGTCTATCCTTTTGAACTGAAGTAATTGAAGCTATACTTACAATTTCTCCATCAATTAAGGTAACTATAATTATAGAATTGTTTATATTTTCATGAGAATTTATATATTTTTCCTCATTTTCTAAACTTATATTAAATTCATTTTCTCCAAAAGTTAAAAAATCACTTTCACCACCAATTTTATTAAGATAGTCAATTATTTCTTGAGCATCTTTTGGACTAGCTTTTCTTATTATAGCTTTCTTGTAATTTTTTAGTAAAATTTCTTTCATGAATTATCCCCCTATAAACTAATCTATTTTAATCTTAGCCCAGGTAGTTTTATTGCAATATGGGCATTTAAGCCTTCTAGCATCTCCAGCATGCAAAGCAAACATATCTCTAAATTTAATATTAAAAACTTGATAGCAGTTTCTACATTCATAAGGAAATTTAACTAACTTAGAATATACACTAATAACTAAAAAAATAGGTATACCACCTAAAATTAACCATGCCAAAATGCTATTAATATGAATCTTAAACACCTCAAGAATTATAGCTCCTATTATATAAACTACTGTAAATATACCAATATCTATCCAAATAAGTTTTTGAAGTTTCTTAAAATAATTTTCCTTTTTTATAAAAATCAATCCCTTCATACACTATTAAAGTAATTGTATATATAAAGTAAAATATTTGCAAGTAATTAAATATAGTGCTAAAAATAATAATTTATGAATTTTAAAAGGTATATATTATATAGTTTTTCTAGAGTTTATTAAGTATAATTAAAAATAGCGATCAATGTAATTTAGGAGGGGTATATGAAAAATATATTATTATTAGAGGATGATGAATCTTTAAACAGTGGTATAAGCTTTATGCTAAAAAGAGAGGGGTATAATGTATTTTCTGCATTTAATATAGAACAAGCAAATGAATTTTTTTATAAAAATAATATAAAATTAATAATCTCAGATATAAATTTACCTGATGGAGATGGATTGTTATTTTGTGAAGAAGTAAGAAAAACAAGTAACGTATTTATAATATTTTTAACTGCTCTTGATGAAGAAGTAAATATAGTCAATGGGTATGATGTTGGAGGAGACGATTATATAACAAAGCCTTTTAGCTTAATAGTTTTAATATCAAAAGTAAATGCATTTATGAAAAGAGTAAGTAAAGAAGAGTATAGCTTTAAATACATGGTATCTAAAGATATAACTTTTTATTTAGAAGATCTAAAATTAATAAAAAATAATGAAGAAATAACACTTACTAAAAATGAGTACAAGCTTCTTAAATATATGATGGAAAATAGTAAACAAATATTAACAAAAGATCAATTATTAGATTGTATCTGGGAATGTGATGGACAGTTTGTGCATGACAATGCAGTAGCAGTTAATATAAAAAGATTAAGAGAAAAGGTTGAAGATGATATAAAAGATCCAATATACATAAAAAATGTAAGAGGAGTAGGATACATTTGGGCTGAAGGATGTGTTAAAAAGTGATAAACATATTTAGAAAAGAGCCATTATTAAAAAAGGTAACTATAAAAATTAGTTTAGTATTTTTGTTATCTGTATTAATTTTAAATATATTTCATATAACACAATTAGATAAATTATATAAGGAACAAATTAATTTAACTGAAAATATAGTGGGACAATTAGCCTTAGAGTATCCAAATGATGAAGCTAATATTGTAAAAGCTATTAAGTATAAAGATGAAAGTATAAAAGAAAAAGGTAAAAATATATTAGAAAAATATGGATATAAAGAAGATAGTATTTTAAGTAGTAATAGTAAAGCTATAATTTACAAATCAGTAGTTGTATTTTTTCTTGTTTCTATAATATCTTTAATACTTAATATAAATTTATTAAGCAAATTCTTTAAAGAAGTAATAAAAACTATAGAAAATATATCTTATTATATAGATAATTTTATAAAAAATAACTATGAAGTTGAAGATGAATTTGAACAAGATGGAATATTCATGAGTTTAATATCTAGAATAAAAGATTTAGGAAAAAAACTAAATAATCAGTTATATAAGTTAAATGATGAAAAAGAAAATCTAAAATCATTAGTAACGGATATATCACATCAATTAAAAACACCATTAGCATCTATAAGTTTATATAATTCAATACTATTAGAAGATGATATATCAAAAGAAGATAGAAAGAATTTTGTAATTCAAAATGAAGAAAGTACAAAAAAATTACATAATCTTATAGACTCTCTTGTTAATATATCAAGGCTTGAATCGAGTATGATAACAATAAAGCCAGAGTGTAAAAACATAAAAAAAACCATTATAAAAGCTATAAATAGTATTTATATAAAGGCGATGGATAAAAATATTGAAATTAATTTAGATGAATTTGAAGATATAAATATAAATCATGATCAAAAATGGACTGAGGAAGCTATATTTAACATTTTAGATAATGGAGTAAAGTATACAAAAAATGATGGAAATATAGATATTAAAATATCTCAGACTATAAATTATCTAAGAATAGATATAAAAGATAATGGGATAGGAATAAATAAAGAGGAAATAAATAACTTATTTAAAAGGTTTTACAGAGGTAAAGATACTAAGTATATTGAAGGTTCAGGAGTTGGTCTATACTTAAGTCGAAAAATAGTAGAAGCTCAAGGTGGGTCGATAATAGCTAGTAAAAATATAGATAAAGGAAGTACATTCTCTCTATTATTGCAAAAATGCAATAATTAATGACATTATATTGAAAGATTAATCTCTTATTATATAAGTATATCAAATAGGGAGGAAGTAAAATGAAAGTATTAGAAACTAAAAATTTAAGGAAATATTACGGAAAAAATGAGAATATAGTAAAAGCAATAGATAATACATCAATAGAAATAAATCAGGGTGAGTTTGTTGCTATAGTAGGAAAATCAGGGAGTGGAAAAAGTACACTACTTCATATGCTAGGGGGATTAGATAGACCTACTAGTGGAAGTGTATATATAGGTAATAAAGATATATTTTCCTTAAATGATGATAAATTAAGTGTATTTAGAAGAAGAAATATAGGATTTATATTTCAGTATTATAATTTAATACAGAGTTTAAATATTTGGGAAAATATAGTATTACCAATAGGACTTGATAATCGTAAAGTAGATATTAACTTTGTAAATGAGATACTAAAAACATTAGGTTTAGAAGATAAGAAAGAGAGTTTACCAAATACATTATCAGGAGGACAGCAACAAAGGGTTGCAATAGCAAGGGCATTAGCAGCAAGACCGTCAATAATACTTGCAGATGAACCAACCGGTAACTTAGATTCTAAAACTAGTGATGAAGTTATAACTATGCTTAAAACTATGGTTAAAAAATATTCTCAAACATTGATAATGATAACTCATGATGAAAGCATTGCTCAAATGGCTGATAGAATTATTCATATAGAAGATGGTAAGGTTATAAAAGGTGGTGCTATAAATGAATAGCATCATAAATAATATAGTAAAGAGTAATTTAAAAGAAAATAAATTAAGAAGTATAATGACTATAATAACAGTAATACTTACAACTACATTACTGACATCAGTTGGAATAATAGCATTAACTATGATGCAAAATCAAAAAGAGCGCACAATAGAGAGTTACGGTAAAGCTCATGCTTATTATAGAAAATTACAAGAAGATCAAGTGAAAGAGTTGAAAGTACATAAAGATATAGAAATAGTTGGAGAAAATAGTAGCGAACTTGGAAAATTTGAGCTTGGGGAGTCTTTCTTTAATTTTGTATATGTAGATGAAAATGCAATGAATCTTTCTAATAAGCCTATTATAAAAGGTAAATCTCCAACAAAATCAAATGAAATAGCTTTAGATAAATACGGACTTGAAAAATTAGGATATAGTGATGAAGTAGGTCAAACTATAAAGCTTAAATTTCATGATATAAATAAAAATTATATAGAAAAAGATTTTATATTAAGTGCTGTGATTCCTTTAGATGAAGGTTCAAAGGCAAATAATGGTCATATTGTTGTAGTTTCAAAGAAATTTATTGAAGAGGGTAATTATAAGACACTAATAAGATCAAATATAAGAATAAAAAATGAAGATAAATTATCAAGAATTGAATTAGAGGAAAAAATAAATGAAGTAGCAAGTAACTTAGGTTTTAAAGAAGAAAATACAGTTTTAAATAATATGTATTTAATGTGGATGAAACCAGATCCAACAACTGTTTTATGTGCATCAATAGTATGTTTATTAATTATGTTTTCTGCAATACTTGTAATTTATAATATATTTTATATATCAATAATAAATAAGATACAAGATTTTGGAAAATTAAAAGCAATAGGTTGTACTAAAAAACAACTAAAGCAAATTATAATAAAAGAAGGTATGATATTATCCATAATAGCAATTCCGTTAGGTATTATATTAGGATATATAATAAGTAGCTTAATATTAAATAATATATTAGGATTAATGGGAGAAAAAGCGTCAAATTTAAGTTTAAAAACTAACGTATTAATAATGATAGGCTCAGCTATACTTACATTATTAACAGTTTATATATCATTATTAAAGCCTAGTAAAATAGCAGCAAAAATATCGCCAGTTGAAGCTATGAAATATATTGAAAGTAGCAATGAGAATAAGAAAAAGAAAAGAAAAGGATATATAGATATAGACATATTAAAACTTACTAAGGCAAATTTATCTAGAAATAAAAAACGTACATTAATAACAGTGTTATCACTTTCACTAAGTGGAATACTTATAATAGCAGCATCAACTATCATGATGAGTATAAATACAGAGCAAATGGTTAAGTATGGGTTATCAAGCGATTTTTCATTTAACCATAAATATATTGGATATGATTTTGAAAAAGAAAAAGCTGATTTTTTAAATAATAACCCATTAAATGAAGATTTTATAAATAATATAAAAAACATAGATGGAGTAGAGGGAATTGATGAGGTAAGAGAAATTAGAGTAACTATCCCAAATATAGGTGGAGAAATGAAAAAATTAGAGCCAGAACTTAAAGATGTAGAATTAGAGTTAGCTGGTTATACTGATGATATGTTAAAGCTTGCAGGTAGTGATTTAACTTCTGGTAAATTTAATTTAGAAAAAATAAAAAGTGGAGAAGAAGTTTTAATAAATGGTTCAGCTGAACATTGGCATGGATTTAAAGTTGGTGATTTAATAACAGTAACTGTAGAAGAAGATAATAAAAAAGTAGAGAAAAAGATGAAAGTTCAAGGAAGAACAAAGTATCATTTAGGTGGAGGAATAATAACTAGTGTAGACTTTATAAAAAATCCTAAGTATATAAATTCTATATCAATTAGTGTTGATAAAAATAAAGAAGAAGCTATAAGTAAAGTTTTAACTAATATCTCAGATGAGCATAAAAATTTAGAGTATAGTTCACTTAAAGATGAGTTAAATAGTTATAAAGCATCATTGGAGTAATGAATACGATGGGATATTCACTTATAGGTATTATAGGACTTATAAGTTTAGTAAATCTTATAAATACTATGATAACAAGCATAATATCTAGAAAAAAAGAAATAGGTATACTACAAGCAATTGGAATGAGTGATAAACAACTTTTAAAAATGCTTAAATTAGAAGGTGTATTTTATACAATATCAACTTTAATTTCTTCATTAATATTTGGAAGTGCTATCGGATACCTTGGATATAAGGTAATGTATAACACAGGAGCTGAGTATATGATTTATAAATTCCCAATAATTCCAGCTTTAATAGTTGTAGTAGTTATGATATTAGTTCAGTTTGCTATAGGATATGTAATAAATAAAATATTTGATAAGGAATCTTTAATAGATAGAATAAGATATAGTGAAAATTAGCACATAAAAAATAGTATTGCATTTATGCAATACTATTTTTATGTGCTAATAGAAAAATTTTGATAATACTAAAATTAATTCATAAAAACATAAAAAATAGTGGAATTTTATTACTATAAATAGTACATTTATAGTATAAGTAAAATATGGAGGTGTACATTGAAAGAGGATATAGGTTTAAAGATAAAACAATTAAGAACAAATAAAAATATGACATTAAAAGATTTAAGTGAAAAGACAAGTTTATCAATAGGATTTTTATCCCAATTAGAAAGAGGATTAACTAGTATTGCTACAGATACTTTACAAACTATAGCTGAAGTTTTTGATGTAGAGTTATCTTATTTTTTCTTAAAACCAAGAATAAAAAATAAGCAAGTAGTAAGAAGCTATGAAAAAGAAGTTTACAATATATGTACTTCTGGATGCATACAGTACAATTTATCAAATAATTTAAATGATAAACAAATACTTCCAAGATTGGTTGAAATACTTCCTAATAATAGTGATGAAGATATTCAATCTTATAGCCATGAAGGGGAGGAATTTATTTATATATTGGAAGGGACACTAACATTATTTT
>NZ_JAFFPK010000039.1 GCF_017590215.1 Clostridium sp. CCUG 7971 | reverse complement strand
TTTAATTTTCAAAGTTCTTACTCAACTATTCTATCTTAAAAACTTTTTAATTTCAAGACTTTTTTGTTGATTTTTTATTTTTATTTCGTCCTTATCTCTTGGACAAGTAATACTATACCACCTTTGTTTTTTATGGTCAAGACCTTTTTTAAAAATTTTAATTTTATTTTGCTATTTTATGTTCATATCCATAAGCTCTTTCTCTAGTTCTAACTTTAGAAACCTTTTTAACCTTTGATACATCTACACCTTGGCAAATTTTTAATGCATCTTTACAAAAATAAAACATAATATCGAAAACTAAAAAAGTTACACATATTAAACATAACCAACTCATCATTTGAGACATTTAAATACCCTCCAAAATTTTATTTTATAAGGTATTCTTTATTTTTATTCACATTTCCTTTACAAAAATTCCTCTATATATTTTCATAATAGATTTATTTAAGTTATTTTTTATCATTAAAAACTTTTAATCTGCACAATTATTTAGTAATTTTTAATATTTACTGTAAGTTTAATAGTAATTTCGCTTTATATTTTTCCAAATAAAAAAAAGATTATACCAAAATATAATTTTTTATTACTAATTATTTAATATATTAAATTCTAATAGTCAATTTACTTGTTACTTGGTATTTTATTTATCCTCAATACAAAAAAACCTCTAGATAGAATAATTCAATCTAGAGAGTTTTATATTATGAAGATTACTCTTCTATTTTATTTTGGCTATTATCTATTGGCTTCATCGTTGGGAATAAAATTACGTCTCTTATCGATGGTGAGTTAGTTAATAACATCATAACTCTATCCATACCTATTCCAAGTCCACCTGTAGGAGGTAATCCTACTTCTAATGCATTTATGAAATCTTCATCCATATCACAAGCTTCATCATCACCTAATTCTTTCTTCCTCATTTGATCCATGAATCTTCCTTTTTGGTCAATTGGGTCATTTAATTCAGAGAAAGCATTAGCTAATTCCCATTTATTTGCAAACGCTTCAAATCTATCAGTTCTTCTTGGGTCTTCAACATTTCTTTTAGCTAACGGAGATACTTCAACTGGATGATGAGTTATAAATGTAGGTTGGATTAATTTATCTTCTCCAAACTCTTCAAATAATGTATTTATAACTTCTCCTCTTCTCATTCCAGGAGTTATTTCTATTCCTTTTTCTTTAGCAACTGCCAAAGCTTCTTCATCTGTATTTATAGTAGAGAAATCTATACCAGTGTATTCTTTAACACAATCTTCCATAGTCATTCTCTTCCATGGAGGAGTAAAGTCTATTTCAGTTCCTTGATAGTTTATTTTCATACTTCCTGTTGCAGCTTCAGCCATATGAGCTATAACATTTTCAGTGATTTCCATCATATCTGTATAATCTGCATATGCTTGATATAATTCTATAGCAGTATATTCTGGGTTATGCTTTATAGACATACCTTCATTTCTAAACATTCTTCCCATTTCATATACTTTATCAAATCCACCAACTATAAGTCTCTTTAAGTATAACTCATTAGCTATTCTTAAGTACATTGGTATATCTAATGTATTATGGTGTGTTATAAATGGTCTAGCATTTGCTCCACCAGCTATAGTATTTAATATAGGAGTTTCAACTTCTAAGAATCCTCTAGTATCTAAGTAGTTTCTTAAAGCTTTTATAGCTTTAGTTCTTATTACAAAAGCTTCTTTTACTTCTGGGTTAACTATTAAGTCAACATATCTTTGTCTATATCTTAAGTCTTGGTCTTTTAATCCATGATATTTTTCAGGCAGTATTTGAAGTGATTTAGATAATAAAATAACTTCATTCGCTTTTATTGATATTTCTTCTTTTTTAGTCTTGAATACTTCACCCTCAACACCTATTATATCTCCTAAGTCATATGTAGAGAATATAGAGTACTCTTCTTCCCCTATTCTATCTAATCTAACATAACATTGAATTCTTCCTTCATGGTCTTGAACATCTATAAATCCAGCTTTACCTTGGATTCTTTTACTCATTATACGACCAGCTATTTTAACAACTTTCCCTTCAAAGTTTTCAAAGTCATTTTTTATTTCCATAGAATCACTAGTTCTATCATATCTACTTTGATGGAATGGATCTCTTCCCATTTCTTGTAATTTAGCTAATTTGTCTCTTCTTACTTGAAGAACTTCACTAAGATCTTCTTGTATTTGATCATTATTCATTTGTTTCCCTCCCGAATTATCTTCTTATTTCTAGTATCTCGAATTTAGCAACACCATCTGGAACTTGAACTTCTACAACATCTCCTATAGTTCTTCCTAAAAGAGCTTTTCCTACTGGAGATTCATTAGATATTTTTCCATCATATGGATCTGCCTCCGCTGAACCTACTATAACATATTCAACTTCTTCATCAAATTCTACATCATTAACTTTAACTATAGATCCTATAGTTACAACATTAACGTCTATTTTACTTTCATCTATGATAACAGCCTTTCTTATCATATTTTCTAACTTTATTATTCTTTCTTCCATTTGAGCTTGCTCATTTTTAGCTTCATCATACTCAGCATTTTCTGATATATCTCCAAAAGATATAGCTACCTTTATTCTATCAGCAACTTCTCTTCTTCTTACAGTCTTTAAAAACTCTACTTCATCTTCTAACTTCTGGTATCCTTCTTGAGTTAACAATATTTCTTTCTTATCTTCCATGACCCCTACAACTCCTTCTTTATGTACTTGGGATTTCTCCCAAATTTATTTTTTAAATTTATATTCTTAGTTTTAATTTATGCGCTATATTATAAGTCACTATTATTCTAATGTCAAGCAGTCCTGCATGTATCCATTAAGCTTAGATACTACTTCTTCATAGCTTTCTATCTTATTGATTTCATCTCTTACTCTTGCTGAATTTCTAAGCCCTTTTAAATACCACGCAACATGTTTTCTCATTTCCCTTACTGCTACATATTCTCCATGTTCTTCAACTGCTAAACCTAAATGTTTAATGGCCGTGTTTATTTTTTCTTCAACAGTCGGTTCAGGTAAAATTTCCCCTGTTTGCATGTAATGGTTTATTCTTTTGAATATCCATGGATTACCTTGAGCACCTCTACCTATCATTATAGCATCACAATTGGTTTTTTCTAACATATTTATTGAATCTTCTACTGTAAATACGTCACCATTTCCTATAACCGGTATGTTTATATTTTGTTTTATTTCAGCTATTATATCCCAATCAGCTTTCCCTGAATAATATTGTTCTCTTGTTCTTCCATGTATAGCTAATGCACTTATTCCACATTCCTCCGCTATTTTTGCAATTTCTACTGCATTTACAGTATTATCATCCCAACCTTTTCTTATTTTTAATGTCACAGGTTTTTCAGAGTTTTTTACTACTGCCGTTAAAACTTCTGCCACTAGCTTAGGATTTTTCATAAGAGCAGATCCATCTCCATTTTTTACAACCTTAGGTGCTGGGCACCCCATATTTATATCCAATATTTCATTCGGATATTCATTCATAATCCTCGATGCTCTTCCCATATATTCTGGATCTGAACCAAATATTTGAACAGCCACTGGGTGTTCTTCCTCTTCTATTTTTAACATCTTCTTAGTATTTTCATCATCATAGCACAACGCTTTTGCATTTATCATCTCTGTATAAAGCATTCCGCAGTTTTGTTCTTTACATATTAATCTAAAAGGAAGATCTGTAACACCTGCCATAGGTGATAAAAAAACTTTATTTTTTAATTCGACATTACCTATTTTCATTTTTAGTCTCCTTCTTTAAATTGCTATTTTATATTATATATATCCAAAAGTTTACCCATTATCACAAAAAAGGAACTGGGTTTATAACCCAATTCCTTGCTACTATTCTTTATTTTTATCGTATATAATTCTTAAACCTTCTAAAGTTAAAAATCTATCTACGCTATCTATACTTTCAGTCTCAGATGCTATTAAATTTGCTAATCCACCTGTAGCTATTACCTTGACTTCCCCTTGACTTAGTTCTTTTTTCATCATTTCTATTATTTTCTCGACTAAGCCTACGTATCCATATATTATACCAGACTGCATAGCAGATACTGTATTTT
The DNA here is from genome assembly GCF_017590215.1 of Clostridium sp. CCUG 7971. Taxonomy (GTDB): domain Bacteria; phylum Bacillota; class Clostridia; order Peptostreptococcales; family Peptostreptococcaceae; genus Faecalimicrobium. The sequence continues at coordinate 12,501 of NZ_JAFFPK010000039.1, read as the reverse complement.
TACATATGGTACTACCTGGCTTTACTAATTCAACTCTAGGAAGTTTTGATGCTCTTTGGAATAATGCTTCACTTGAAATTTTAATACCTGGAGCAATAGTTCCTCCTAAGTATTCACCTTTATCAGATATAGCACAGAAAGTAGTTCCTGTTCCAAAATCAACTATTATTAATGGGTATCCATATTTTTCAATTCCTGCCACTGCATTAACTATTCTATCTGCTCCTACTTGTTTAGGATTGTCATATTTTATATTTAAACCTGTTTTTATACCAGGCCCGACAACCATAGGTTGTTTTTTACAATATTTTATACAAAAATTTTCAAGTGAATGCATAACATTTGGCACTACAGATGATATTATAACATCTTTTATATCATTCATATCCATATTTTCATATTGGAATAAATTTCTAATGAGCATACCGTACTCATCTGATGTTTTTTCTTTATCTGTGTTTATTCTCCAATGTTTGATTAATTCCTTATTCTTATATATACCTAAAACCATATTGGTATTTCCAACGTCAAATACTAAAAGCATAAATTTACCTTCTTTCTATCTTTTAACTGTCTTAAGTACAGTGACAACTGATCCCACTATAATTGCCGCTAATATCGCTTCTGCTAATGCATTAGCTCCTACTATCCCAAATATTATATAAGCAGGGCTATATACATTAGCATTAGGATTCTTAGATATAAATGCCTCTGCAAATCTTTGTGCGTATAATATATATGTCATACCTAAAACTCCACCAGTATTAACAAGAGTTCCAACAACTCCAGTTATAGCTGCTGGTATAGTTTTTAGTTTATTACCTTTTACTTTTAATTCTAATAGTTTATTGAATCTTTTACTTATAAAAACATAAGTATAGTATGATGCTACCCCTATTAACATTCTCGGTAATATAGATACTAACGGATTCATAAATATAAAGTTTGTAACAGTTGGACCTGTAATCGCCCTCATTAAACTTGTTGCCCCAAATATAAATCCTATGAAAGCACCTGCTAGTGGACCTTCTACTATGGCCCCTATTATAACCGGTATATGCATTATTGTTAAACTCACCACCGGATTTATAGGTACATAACCTATAGGAGTCATAGACATAATTATAGATATAGCTGATAACATGCCTATAACCGTCATCTTCCTCACATCAAGTTTTTTTACTTCTCTACTTTGCTTAGTAGTATTCATAAAAGCACACCTCCGTTCCAGCTCATAAAAGATGCCGGACTTCTAAAATTATTTATTTTTTTTACTTGTATAGTCTGACTCTAATTATTTAGATGCCAGCTATAACAAAATAATTTTATCAGTAGGTATTAACATTGTCAATAATGCTTATTTTTGATGCATATCTTTATATGATAATATATTATTTACGCTATTTGCATTCTTTATTGCATTGATAACGCTTTTTTGGACAACTTCGGTAGCTAAAGAACCTAATAGAGTTATATCTGTTTCAATCTCTCCCGTTGCTATTGTAAATATAGTATCCCCATCATGAGGAGTATGTATCGGAAAAATAGATTTAGCATATCCATTGTGTGCCATCTGAGAAACTTTCTTACACCCAGATTTATCTAATTTAGCATTAGTGGCTACTATACCTATAGTTGTATTGTCGATACTAAATCCACCTTTATTGATTCCATTTTTCATAAGTTCATAGCTATTTAAAATTTTTGTTTTATCTTCACTTAATACTCCTGCTATAACTTTACCATCTTCATATACATCTCCAAAGGCATTTACAGCTATTAAAGCAGACACTACAAGTCCATTATCTAATTTTATAGAATAACTTCCCATTCCACCCTTCATAGCAAAACTAGTCCCTTTTATCTTACCTACAGTAGCTCCACAACCTGCACCATAGTTACCTTGATTTAATTTTGTTTCACTTGCAACTTGACAAGCTTTATAACCCATATCTAAATCAGGTCTACATTTAGGGTTTCCTACTGCTAAATCAAATAATACAGCACCTGTTACTATTGGTACTTTTGCTACACCAACATCAAAACCTATATTTTGTTCTTCTAAAAATTTACTTACTCCACATGTACTTTCAAGTCCAAATGCAGATCCTCCTGTTAACACAACTGCATGAACTTTTTGTATCATATTTACAGGATCTAATAAATCCGTTTCCCTTGTCCCTGGTCCACCACCTCTAACATCTACTCCACAAGTTGCTCCTTTTTCACATATAACTACTGTACATCCTGTTAAACCATCTACGTCTTCTACTTGTCCAACTTTCAATCCTTTTACATCTAATATATTGTTATACATATCCTTTAATCCCCCTTATAGAAACCTCGCCAGACATAATTTCTCTTGTAGTTTTATCTTGTTTTTCTACAATTAAATTTCCATCTTCATTTATATCTAAACACTTAACTTGTTCTTTATTATCACCATTTAGTATATATATATCTTTTCCTGTAATTGCAGAGTACTGTCTACATATATTTAACGTCTCTTCTTTAGAGTTATTATTTACATAGTCTATGTATAATTTTTCAAATTCATTTAATATATTTCTAACTATATCCACTCTTGAAACTTTGTAGCCTTCTTTATATAAAGAAGTCGCTATATCACATATTTCCTGGGAAAACTCCATAGTTTTCACATTTATACCCATTCCCAACACAATATGATTAACTCTTTCAATTTCAGCTGATAATTCTGTAAGTATTCCTGATATCTTCTTGCCATTTAGTATTATATCATTAGGCCATTTTATTAATGTCTTTACTTCAAGATCATTTAAAGCTTTAACTATTGACGCACCTGCTATTAAAGTTATAAATGGCGCTTTATAAGGCATAATATTTGGTTTTAGTACTATACTCATCCATATGCCTTCATGAGATTTAGAATACCACTGTCTACCTAATCTACCTTTTCCCTTTGTTTGCTCTTCACTAATTATTACTGTTCCATCTTCTTTTTCACTAGCTATTTTTTTAGCATAATCATTAGTTGAATCTATAGTTTGAAAATGTATTATATTATTTCCTATAAAGTCTGTATTTAAATCATGACATATATTTTGATGTGTAAGTAAGTCTAAAGGCTTTTCAGCTAACCTATATCCCTTTTTGTTAACTGATTCAATATTGTATCCTTCTTCTTTTAAAGTTTTTATGTGTTTCCATATACCAGCTCGAGAAATCCCTAATTGTTTAGATAATTCTTCACCTGATATAAATTCATTTCCTTTATTTAATATAATTTCTATTATTTTATTTTTCATATTACACCTCATCCTAATGTAATTTTTCTTTCTAATAATTAATTATACCTTGAATCACACTTATATATAAATATTTTTATAAAAAAGAAAATAGGACCTATATAGGTCCTATTAAATTAATCTATTTATTATCTGAGTTATCATCTAAATCTTTATTATCTTTTACCTTATCTAGTTTGACTAAATTTACATCAGATTCTTCTTTTTCTTGTTTTTCTAATGTTACTGCAAGTGAATCATCACCTGTTTCAGGTATCTCTAAAGGTAATTCTTTATCAAATGCTTTAACGAATTGTTCTGAATCTAAAGTCTCATACACTAGTAAAGCTTGAGCTACATAATCTAATCTATCCATATTTTCTTCTAGAATTCTCTTACACTCTTTATACGCAATATCTACTATGTTTCTTATTTCCTTATCTATTTCAAATGCAACTTCTTCAGAGTAATTTCTCTCAGAACCAAAACTATTCCCTAAGAAAACTTCATTTTGACTATCTCCAAATACCATCGGTCCAAGCTTTGTACTCATTCCGTATTTAGTAACCATAGCTCTTGCAGTTTGAGTAACTCTTTCTAAGTCATTAGATGCTCCTGTTGATATATCATCTAAAACTAATTCTTCAGCAACTCTACCTCCAAGTGCCATTATAATAGTTTCTTTCATTTCTTTCTTAGTTCCATACATCTGATCTTCTTTTGGAAGTGGCTCTGTAAATCCACCAGCTCTACCTCTTGGTATTATTGTAACTTGATGTAGAGAACTTATGTGAGGAAGTACATGCATACAAATCGCATGACCTGCTTCATGGTAAGCTGTAAGTTTTCTATCCTCAGGACTTACAACTCTAGATTTTTTAGCTACCCCAACCATAACCTTTGTTATAGCTTCTTCTATAGTTCCCATATGAATTTTCTTTTCTCTTCTTCTAGCTGTAAGTATTGCAGCCTCATTCATTATGTTTTCTATATCAGCAGGAGTAAATCCTGGTGTTCTTCTTGCTAAAACAGATGGTTTAACATCATCTGCTAAAGGTTTATTTTTAGAATGAACTTTAAAGATAGCTTCTCTACCTTTAACGTCCGGAGCTCCAACAACAACTTCTCTATCAAATCTACCTGGTCTAAGTAATGCTGGATCAAGTATATCAGGTCTATTTGTAGCAGCCATTATTATTATCCCTGGATTTATTCCAAATCCATCCATCTCAACTAGTAATTGGTTAAGAGTCTGCTCTCTTTCGTCATGACCTCCGCCAAGACCAGCCCCTCTTTTTCTACCAACTGCGTCTATTTCATCTATGAATATTATAGCTGGTGCGTTTTTCTTTGCTTGTTCGAATAAGTCCCTTACTCTAGAAGCACCAACCCCAACAAACATTTCAACGAAATCAGATCCACTTATGCTAAAGAATGGCACTCCTGCTTCTCCTGCAACTGCTCTTGATAAATAAGTTTTACCAGTACCAGGAGGACCTACCATAAGTATACCTTTTGGTATTCTTGCACCTAAATCAATATACTTTTTAGGATTTTTTAAGAAATCAACAACTTCTTGTAAATCTTCTTTTTCTTCATTAAGTCCTGCCACATCTTTAAATGTAACCCTTGTTTTTTCATCATCTTTATGTACTTTAGCTTTAGATTTACCAAAGTTCATAACTTTTCCGCCTCCACCTTGAGACTGATTCATAAATACAAACCATAATATTAACATAAAGAATATTAATAATAATGTTGGTAGCATTTCTACAAACCAAGGTGCAGATGGTTTTGCCTCTCCACTAAATATTAATTTGCCTTCTTTAGATTGGGCTAGTACCTCATCAGCAAGTTTATCTCCCATTACCTCTTGTGGCACATATGCTCTAAATTTAGTATTTTTATCTTTTATTGTTCCTTCTACAGCTGTATCGCTTATAAAGTGTAATCTTGATATATTTCCATCAGTTAATTCTTGATATACTTTAGAAAATTCTAGATTTTGTACTTTTTCTGCTGGCTTACCTGAAAACTGCACTATTCCTACTATTATTATTAATATTAGTAAGTAGAAACCTATTCCCTTGAAAAGTTTATTCAAAAGAAGCCCTCCTTTCATACGTTGTTTTTATTCTATAGTTTCTTAAAGCTAACCTTTAAGACTTCTTTTGTATTTGAATCAATTTTATAGTTTTCACTGATTCTATTATCCCCTACACACATTATTCCCTGTTCATCAGTAATTATAGGAATTTTGCATCTATCTTCTCTTGGGATTTTTAGATCTATGAATAGTTCTTTAACTTTTTTGCTTCCTACAGCAAGTTTTATTTTATCTCCTTGCTTTCTATTTCTTACAATTATACCTCCTTTTATCTTATTAAAATCAAACCCTTTAGATGTCTTATCTATTTTTATACTTCTATATCTATCTATACTCATTGTTTGGGTTTCCATAATTAGGTTTAGCTCTTTTAATTTAATAAATCCGTTACTAGGTATATTATAACAAAATTCTATTTCTTCATTAACAATTTCTTTTGTAGTTAATATTATGATATTTTTTCTTCTATATGCAAACATTCCTCTTGGAAGAGTAATTTTTTTATCAACTTTATTTTCGTTTTCTAACTCCATAACATCTTCTATATGTTTTTGGTCTACAAAATTAGTGTCTCCTAATATTTGTTTTATAGCGTTTCTTAAGATTCTTGTTTTTATGGCATTGTGTAAATTAACATACTGTTGTAAGTTTATTTCTACAGAATCTTGGCTAATCTTGCAAACTTCTTTAAATTTAGCCTTAGCCTCATTGTCAATGTAATCGCTATCATTTCTTAGGCTACTGCTCATCCTTACTATAGATTCTATTACATTTGGATTAAAATTATCCTTCATATAAGGTATTAATTCTAATCTAATTTTATTTCTAGTATATATACTCTCTAAGTTTGTCTGATCTATTCTAGGATTTAAATTATGTTGTTCGCAATATTTCTCTATATCAATTCTATCTATATCTAGTATAGGTCTAATTATACCATTTTCTCTAATATATTCTATTCCTCTTAAACCTTGAAGTCCTGTTCCTCTCATGATACGCATTAGTATAGTTTCTGCTTGGTCATTTTGGTTATGACCTATAGCTATTTTATTAGAATGTGTCTTTTTTTTAATTTCTTCAAACATTTCGTATCTAAGCTTTCTAGCTCCTTCTTCTACAGATAACCCATGCTTATCACAATACTCAGGTACATTGATGGATTTTACAAAAAATGTAATTCCCATTTCTTCACATATTCGTGATATATATAAAGCATCCTTTTGCGCTTCTATTCCTCTTATTTGATGATTTAAGTGTGCTGCATATACTTCTATATCCATCTGTTCTTTTAATCTTTTAAGTATGTGCAATAAACAAACTGAATCCGGTCCTCCTGAAAGACCTAATACAATTTTATCTCCTTCTTCTATCAAATTATATTTATTTATAGTACTCTGTACCTTTTCAAAAATCATATTTATACCTCTTACACTTAGTTTTTATTAACTTTTATGTATAGTTTCTATAAAAAAACTATAAACCCTTGTATCTTTTTCCAAAAGATATAAACTTTAATATTATTATTATAATACCAAATAAACTAAATAAAAGGTAGTGTTTTAAATAGCTTTATTTTAATTTATATTATTAAACATTTATTCATCTTTCTTATAAATATACTTTATTTCTTGGTTTCTACTATTATTTCTATAACATTTCTTCCTTGGAATAAATCCATTATTTTAATATCATATTCTACATTTATCTTTATACAATTTTCCCTAGATTTATCTATATTTAGCTTTTTAGTATTTGTCTCTATTATAAATAATCCTTGTGGAGTTCTATATCTTGATATATGATTATTTTCCTTTTTTAAAATCATTACAGAGTTAGTATTTCCAAATTTTTTTATGCTAACTTCATCTTCAGATATCTTTATAGTAGTTGTAACCTTTATACCCTCTTCCTCTTCTTTATATACAACAAATGTGTAATTATTTTTATTATATACATCAGCATTTGCATTTACTTTTATAGTATCTACATATCCTTTTTCATCATATTGTTTCGTAATTATGCTCAATTTTGCATTCATATTAATTTCCTCCTAAACAAGTATAAACTTTAGACTTATAAGGCCTAAAGTTTATATCAACAGTATTAGTATTTTTGTATCTCTACATTTTTTATATTTTCGATTTCTTTTTTCAAGAATTCGCCTGCTATATTAGCAAACTTTTCAGGTATATCAGAAACATAGTATTCATATAAAGCTTTTGATTTAGTTTCGTTCATTAAACCTTGCTTTTCTAAAATTCCCTTTAAATCTATAGCTGTTTCTTTAGCAGGATTAACTAATTTTATTTTTTCCCCAACAACTTCACCTATAGTTCTTTTAAGTATTGGGTAATGAGTACACCCTAATACTAAAGAGTCTATATCTTGCTTGATTAAATCATCTAAATATCTCTTAGCTGTTAAAGATGCTATATCAGTATTTGACCATCCCTCTTCAACTATAGGTACAAATAAAGAACATGCTCTATCTATTATTTTTATATCTTTATCTATTTTTCCGATTTCTAAATTATATGCCTTAGAAGTTATAGTTCCTTCAGTTCCTATTACACCAACAACTTTATTTTTTGTAGAATATGCTGCTGTTCTAGCTCCTGCCTCTATAACTCCTATTATAGGTATATCATACTTTTCATTAGCTTCTTTTAAAGCTCTAGCTGTAGCAGTATTACATGCTATAACTATTGCCTTTACATTTTTAGAAAGTAAAAAGTTTATTGCTTGAAAAGTATACTTTATAATTGTATCCTTTGACCTTGAGCCATAAGGAACCCTAGCCGTATCTCCAAAGTATACTATATCTTCATTAGGTAATATTTTCATTATTTCCTTTAAAACGGTTAATCCGCCTAATCCAGAATCAAATACACCTATTGGTCTATTACTCATAAGTCGCACCCTCTTTACTTTTTTGAATCTATAGCTAATTTAATAAGCTCGTCTATAAGATTTTGATATTCTAACCCTGTCGCTTCCCACATTTTAGGATACATACTTATATTAGTAAACCCTGGTAAAGTATTTATTTCATTTATAAATATTTCACCTGAGTTTTTATCTATAAAGAAATCAACTCTAGAAAGTCCTTTTCCATCTATTGATTTAAATGCTTCTACAGCCATCTTTCTTATACTTTCCATATCCTCTTTACTTATACTAGCTGGTATTTCATAAGTAGATGTTCCATTTATATACTTATCTTCATAGTCATAGAAATCTTTAGCTGGCTTTATTTCACCTGCTATAGATGCTTCAACTTGATCATTTCCAAGGACTGCTACTTCTATTTCTCTAGCATTTATTCCTTGTTCTAAAACAATTCTAGAGTCATATTGTAGCGCTTCATTTATTCCTTCTAAAAGTTCTTCTCTATTGTTAGCTTTTGATATTCCTACGCTAGATCCTAAGTTTGCTGGTTTAACAAATACTGGGTAATTTAATTTTTCTTCTATTTTATCTAATTGACCTTCTTTATCTTTGTTGAATGACCATTTATTAGTGTCTGTATAATTAACTTGAGGTAATCCTATTTCAGTAAATACCTTTTTACATATAAGCTTATCCATACCTACACTTGAAGCTAAAACTCCACATCCTACATATGGTATTTGGCTTATTTCAAATAATCCTTGAATAGTTCCATCTTCTCCATATGGACCATGTAAAACAGGGAATAATACGTCTATTTTTTCTACACGACCATCTTCAAATAATATTCCTACTTCTTTGTTTCCTGATGGAACTAAGTTAATTTCTACATTTTTATTAGCTAAATTAACCCATTCTCCATTTTTTATATTTTCTTCATTACCTTCGTAATACATCCATTTTCCATCTTTAGTTATTCCTATAGTTAAAACGTTATACTTTTCTTTGTCAATGTGTTTATATATTGAAGCTGATGATAATAGAGAAACTTCGTGTTCTCCTGACTTACCACCAAATATTAATGCTATGTTAAGTTTATTCATAATTGTACTCACCCTCCTGGTGTATAATTTTATCATTATCAAAATATTATATGTCTTTTATCCTCTAAATGATTATTATAGTTTATTTTAACAAAAAAAATAAAGAAGCAAAAGCTTCTTTATCTAAATTTTAAGTATTTTATTTAACTATTTCGCAAAAACATGGTTTCCTATTCTCATATATGGATCTAAAGTTCTTATCCATTTACATGTAGCTATCTCTGGATTCCAAAAGTATATGGCTTGATTAGTTGGATCTAAACCATATAAAGCTTCTCTAGCTGCTTTATATGCACTTTCTGTTGGCTGCATGTTTATTGAACCATCATTTACTACCGAGAATGCATTTTTTTGGTATATAACATCTTTTATGCTATTTGGGAATCTTGAATCTTTTACTCTATTTATAACTACTGCAGCTACCGCTACTTGTCCTTCATAACTTTCGCCTCTAGCTTCTCCTGTAATTAATTTAGATAATAATAATAATTCCTCATTAGTTATACTTATCACTTCTTTTCTTTTTTCAACCGTATTACTTTTTATAGTTAATGGTTTCTCACTATCTTGTATTTTCATTCCCTCTGCTAGTACTTGCTGTGTAGGAATAAATACATAAATTGAAACTAATAAAGATACTATTAGTTTATAGCACCTATCCATAGTTAATGTCACTCCTTTTTGATTTGTCAATTTTTTAGAATAATTTATCTAGTATTTCAACTATTTTAAATTTAACTTGTACTCTACTTGTTTGAGCTTTATCCTTTTGAGTTATCAGTTCATATTCTTCTTTAGTTAAAACTTCTTTTAATCTTTTATCTGTTTCTTTATCTATTACTCCACTTTTATCATCTACAAAACATAATGGAGGAAACATTACACACCACCAATTCCTACCTTGACCGTCTCCAATAATTATTCTTAATGCTTTATATTCACCCGCTGGAAGTACAATATTTGAGTATTGCTTAGTTGGGAAATTAGTGTACTCTATTCCTACCTTTACATCATAGCTATAACCATTTTCATTAATAATATTCTTACTTATTTTTTCTAACTGTCTATATTCATTTTTTATAATTTTTTCGCTTTCTTTTATACTGCTTGATTTAATTAGCTTCGGTTGTAAGTATTGTATAATTGCATCTCTTACTTTTAGCTTTAATTCTTGATCTTTATCAGAATCACTATTTGCTAGAACATGAAATCTTATTAATTTTTCTTTATAATTTACAGAAATATTATCTATCTTTTTTACTTCCCCACTTATTGTAATAGTCATAACTCCTATTACACATATTAAACTTAAAATTAATATAGTTAATCTTATTTTTACCTTTTTCATTAAATATATCCCCCTCAAAATATTTCTATTTTGAGTATGTCCAATATTCATTTTTTTATACAAAAAAGATAGAACCACTCACACTTATACTAATCTTTAGCTATTTGTGTGAAAGCCTTCTATCTTTATCAAAATCGGTGCTCTACCATTATATAATCTTTTATTAAATATCTTTATTGTTCATAGCTCTTTCAATCATAAATTGTTCTGCTTTTTCTATATGTTCTCTAGCATGCTTCTTAGCAAGTTCATTATCTCCCTTTTTTATAGCCTCTAATATAAGTTTATGTTCGTTTACTATACTAAGAGATGAGTCATAATCCGATATATATGTAACCCTAAACCTGTATACTTGTTCCCATAAAGAATTTATTAATTGATGTAACTTTTTATTATTCGTTGCTTTAAATATACATTCATGGAATTCAACATCCTTTTTAAGCAATGTATCTACATCTGAGGCGATAGTAAGCTCTTCAAATTCTTTAACTATTATTTCAAGCTTTTTTATATCGTCTGGATTTATTCTTTCAGCTGCTAAAGATGCTGCTAAACCTTCTAGACTAGCTCTTATTTCTAATACATCAATTATATCTTTTAAAGACATATTAGCTACATATGCTCCTTTTCTAGGAAGCATAACAACTAATCCCTCTAATTCTAACTTTCTTATAGCTTCTCTTACTGGAGTTCTACTTACTCCTAATTGTTCCGCTAATTGAACTTCCATAAGTCTTTGACCTGGCTTTAATTTCCCCTCTAATATAGCTTCCCTTAAGTTTTCAAAAACTACGTCTCTTAACGGTTTATATTCATCTAAATTCAATTTGTTTAAATTATCCATTAATCTCAACTCCTTTTTCACTACTATTAACAACATATACTTGTTCATATTTTTCAAGTAATATCTCTTTACCCTTTAAAGCTTCTTCTTCGCTTTTAAATAATCCAAAAACCGTTGGTCCACTACCACTCATCATAGATCCTAATGCATTATTATCCATCATTATTTTTTCTATTTCCTCTATTTCTTTGTGGCGTTTACAAGTTACACTTTCAAGCACATTTACCATATGTTTTGCTACAGATTCTATATCTTCTTTTTCTAAATAATTTATCAGGTTCTTATTATTCGGCCTATCTTGAATATTATTTAGGTCTAAACCTTCATAAACTTCTTTAGTAGATACAAATAAATTAGGTTTACACACCAGTATACTAACATTATGCGGTAGCCCTTTGATATATGTAAGCTTTTCACCTACTCCATAAGCTAAAGCTGCTCTTCCAGATATACAATATGGCACATCTGCACCTAATGAAAATCCGATTTCTTGTAAATCATTTTCTTCTAGATTTAAATTCCAGATTTTATTAAGACCTACTAAAACTGCTGCTGCGTTTGAGCTACCTCCAGCCATTCCAGCTGCTATAGGTATATTTTTTTGTATAAATATTTCTATTCCTTTATTTATATTAAATTTATCTTGTAATAATTTAATAGCTTTGTAAACTATATTGTTGTTATCTAAGGGCACATCTTTACTATTACTTTTTATGATTATATCGTCCGTACATAACTCTTTTATTTTTATGATGTCATACAAATCGATCGTCTGCATTATCATTTCGACTAAATGATATCCATCTTCTCTTTTCCCCAATACATCTATTGATAAATTTATTTTAGCTCTACTTTTTAATTCTATAGAATTCATTTTAGCCTCCTTGATACATAATATAATGCATGCATAACTACTAACATTATACTACAAAAAATAAGATAAT
>NZ_JAFFPK010000038.1 GCF_017590215.1 Clostridium sp. CCUG 7971 | reverse complement strand
ATTAATATACCTTATTTTTTGATAAATACTTTAATTAAATTACCAACTTATTATATTTTGAGTTGCTATATCTTTATATCTATTAATATTTATTTGGTATGAATCTTTTGCAAATTCTTCATTAAAATACAATATTTCTTCTTCTAGTTCTTCAATTTTATCTATTTCTTTATTTAAATAACCTTTAAGTCTATATATAGTAGAATCTACTCTTGATCTAACTCCTCCTAGTCTTATATCTATGACTTCAAATCCTTGGCCTTTGCAATCTGTATACCACTGTTGCCTATAAGAATTCTGTAGTTTTTCTATACTTTCTTTTAAGTTTACTAGTGTATTATTAAATATATAATCTAATTTTTCTAAATCATTACTCTTATAAGCCTTTCTTATTTTAATGCCTAAATCAGATTTTAAAGCTAATACATTTCCTAAGTCAGAATACATCTTAAACATATAATAGTATTTTTCACTTTTATTTGCTATTTCTAAATATTTTATCCCTAATTTATCGTAATGTTTATTTATTTTATCGGTATTTTCTATATGCTTATCAAAAGCTCCTAAAAGTATATCTTGATATAATAAATATTTAGATGGATTTACAAACCTTAAATTTTCTTTATCCCCTATTTCAATTTTATCTAACTCTTGCAAACTAAAGAAATCTTCTAAATCTAGATTGGTTATAAATTTGCATCTTTCATTTATCCACTTAGTATTTACTGTTTTATGGTATGCATGTTCAGCAAATAAAATAAGACCAGGCATTATAGTGTCTATTGGAGTTTCATCTCCATCATCTCCCCAAGCCGTTACTATTACTTCTTGTATATTGTTTTCTTTACAAACTGATAAAGCTTCATTACTAGATTTAAATGTTTGATCATAGCACGGTGTAATACCTGACCATTTCCATATGCCTCCTGCAAATATAAGATTATTATTAAATACTTTTCTTATGTCAAAAAATCTCCTATAAATATTTTTGTCTTTATGATAATAATCCCAATACACTAAAGATAAATCACTTGGAATAGAATTTGCTACTTCTTCACTTATTACAGTATCTTGGTTGTAATAAAATCCATTTGGTGAACCAGTTCTAAAAAACATATCATCCCATATCATAGGCTCAAAGTCATAATCTTTACATATATCACATACTTTATTTAAATGCTCAATCATAATATCATAATGATTAACATACCCATTTTGATTAAGAAATTCACCTCTTCCTAAATCAAAGGCTTCGTCCATACCTATATGTATATTTTTACTTTTGAAACATTTTCTTATATTTTTTATCATTTCTTCTATAAAATTGTAAGTTTTCTCTTTTCCTACTAGGAGAACATCTTCTGTATCTTTAATCTCATTTGCATAGCTCCATTTTAATGTTTGCTTTAAATGAGCTAGTGTTTGTATACATGGTATAACTTCTATACCTAATTTATCTCCATAGTCATCTATTTCTTTTAATTCTTCTTTTGAGTATCTTCCCCTTAGGTATCCAAAATATTTGTAGTTTTCTATTTCATAAGTATCTTCAGTATATAACATCATTCTGTTTAGTCCCAAAATAGCCATATTTACCATTAATTCTTTTATCTTTTCTATTTTATAAACTGCATTTCTAGATGCATCAAGCATTGGACCTATATGATTAATGTAAGCTTTTTCTTCTAAAAAGAACTCTTCTTTATTATTTAATTGGATATATAGCCCAATTGCCCTAAATAGATGGTTTTTATTTTTGTATCTTATGATTCCTTTACTTATTTGTATAACATTTTCATCACTATTATCTAATTTTGTTATTTGAACATTTTCCCCCACTTCAATAAAGTTTACATTAAGTACTTTTTTTATTTCTTTAAGGTCTTTTAATAAATCATTTTCTATTCCTAATAAATTTAAATTCATATTCATTCCCCTTATTTTATAAAAATCTTTTCTAATATATCTAATTGATATTATACTAAAAAACATACTTTCTAAAAATAATATTTTAATCTTTAACAATAAAAAATGAGCTATTCTCTATTTTGAGATAGCTCACATCTATTTTTTACCCTCACCTAACATTTCGTTCAGTAGGTAGTTTATAACTTTTACTCACTTTCTGATAATCTCCATACTCCTGTTTTAGGGCTTGTAAATAAATCTTCTCCCTTAAAGTCTTTATGGTCTTTACATCCACTTTGAAGTATTGTAAGTACTATAAAACTTGATTCTGCCATACCTGCATGTATTAACACCTTTGCAATTTTTCCAAATCTCATCTCGCCCTTTTCTTTTAATATTTCTATTATTTTTAATTGCATTTTATCTATTTCTTCTTGAGTATATTTCATTATTTTCTCCTTTTGATTTACGTTTATATTTTATTATACTATATTTTTATATTATTAATTTAGATATACATAAAATAATAATTATAGCAACTATCAAATCTAAAACTTTAGGATTTATATCAAATTTAATCAAATATTTGATCAATTTAGGATTTACATACTTTCTTAATACTATAAAAGTTAATGCTACTATAGCTAAATCAATCAAAAGTAGGTCAAAATTTAATACCTTATTTACTATAGCTAAAGCAATTGACATAAATAAAATTATTACTACATTAAGTAAAAGACGTATACTACAATTATATTCTTCATATTTTATTATATTTTTTCTAAGAAAATCTTTGTAGTTAGATTCATAAAGTTCATCTAATATTTTACTTCTTTCTACAAATTTAAATTTTTCATCTATTTGTGGATCATATCCTACAATCTCTACTAAATACATGTCTATTTCTTTATCTTTATATTTTAGTTTTTCATCATATTTTTTTATTTTTCTATATAAACTACTATTTAACTTTTCTTTAATTTCCCTTTTTATTGTATCATCTATATTTTCATCTTCTTTTCCCATTTTACCTATTATATAATCAAAAAGTATCATGCCGTCATACTTTTGAATTATTATACCAATAGTCTCTTCTTTCATAATTATACCCCCAGTTAATTATATAGTGCTATTTTGCATCTTTTTAACTAACTATAAATAATATATTTTCTTACATATTTATTAATACTTCTCTTTTATTATACTTTATTTTTATTTAAATAGTTTTACAAATAAAAAACATCCTAGAGATTTTTTATTCTCTAGAATGTTTTTATTTATATAGTAATAAATTTTTATATTATTCCATATTACCAAATATTAAAGTTGTTAAATCTTGATCTTCATTTATCTTCCATTTGCCGTCAGTTTTAGCTAGATTTATAACTCCTGTTCTAGTTTCTAATTTTGCTAATTTAGTTTTATCTAAGAAAGCTTTACCTATATTTTCACTAGTATTTCCTTCTGCACTAAACATATTTTCTAAACTTCCTTGGATTACTTCAAGCATTATTTTCCCTAAACTTAATCCGCTTAGCTCTATCTCTACACTTGCCTTATCTCCATCTATTTTCTCAGATAATTCCTTTGCATCTAGTTTTGACATATATATACTAAATGCTTCAATCATCTCCTTTGACTCCTCGGCTTCATTACTTTCAGCTTGGTTTACTGAGTTTATAAATTGTTCACTAACTTTTGCATTTTCACCTTTTTTTAATTCATTAAAGTAGTTATCTACCACATCACTTGGGCTTTCACTTGTACACCCTGTTATCATAAATATTGTACCAATCATCATAATTATTAATTTTAATTTTAATTTCATATTATCTAATTCCCCTCTTATGTAAATTTATTTATGCTAGCTTTGTTATTATATAATTTTTGTTTTGTCGAATCCTGTAATTTATTGCGATTTTTTATATATCCTTTTATTTCCATGCTTTTTTATTTAAAGTTTAAATATCATATAAAATTATTTTTACATATTTTGTAAATAAAAAAGACATTATACTTAATTAAATAATGCCTTTTTTCTAACTTAATATACTTTTATATTATCATAAGATGCTTACTAAAACTCTAGTTATTAATTTATTTCATCTTTAAATATTTCAACTGACCTATTTAGTATATTAGTGAAATAAGCTATTACCATTCCATAGTTAGTTATGGAAACATTTTTTTCTCTACATATATTTATTTTATTTATTATACTTTTTCTATTTACCATACAAGCACCACAGTGAATTATAAGATCATATTTTTCAACATCTTCTCTAAAGTCATATCCGACTTTGTGTTCAATGTCTAAATCTCCGCCTACCATTTTTTTTAACATTCTAGGTATTTTTACTCTTCCTATATCTTCATGAGATATATTGTGAGTACAACTTTCACATATTAGTACTTTATCTCCTACTTTTAAGTCTTTTAATTTTTCTGTTCCTTTAAAAAAATCTTTAAGCTCTCCTTTTTGTCTTGCAAATAATATCGAAAAACTAGTTAATTTCATATCTTTTGGTATTATATTTTCTACTTCTTTAAATGCTTGTGAGTCAGTTATAACTAAATCAATATTGTTTAATTCATTTATTGCCTCACTAAGTTCTGTATCTCTTACTACATATGTTTTTATACCATTATCTAAACAGTCTCTTATAACTTGGACTTGAGGAAGTATTATTCTTCCCTTTGGTGCTTCTGAATCTATTGGGACTACTAAAACCACATTTGATCCATAAGGTAGTACGTCTCCAAGTATTGGTCTTTCTTTCTCATCTTCTTCTAAAGATTTTATTAAATCTTCTTTTAATTTATTTATATTACTATCTTCTTTAGCTGATATAAATAGTGGTCTGTTAAATAATTTATTTATATTTTCAATTTCATTATAACTTAACTTATCTAATTTATTTATAACGACCATGTGAGATATATTGTATTTATTAGCTTCTTTTTTCCAAATCTTATAAGTATCTATATCTACATTTTCACCATCAACTACATATATGGCAAAATCTAATCTTTTTAAAAATTCAAAGCTCTTTCTTATCCTAATTTCTCCCAGTTCACTTTTATCCTCAAGTCCTGCTGTATCTATTAAAAGTACTGGACCAAATGGTATGAGTTCCATTGCCTTTTGTACTGGATCTGTAGTTGTTCCTTCAATATTTGATACTAAAGATATATCTTGATTAAGTATTTTATTCATCAATGATGATTTTCCACTGTTGGTATTTCCATATATTCCTATGTGCTTTCTATTTGCATTTGGAGTAAAGTTCATTGTACCCTCCTTATAAAAATTCGCTTCGCTTAAGCCACTGCGTGGGCGCTACACTTCATATCGCTCAAGTGCTTCGCCAACACGTTGCTCAAACGACTGCGTCCGTTGCTTAAGTTTTAGATGATGGAAATTTAAATTTCCTTTTATAGATAGAAGTCTCTTTCTCCGTTTTTCATTTTTTCAATATTTTCTTTTATAAGTTTTTTAATGTCTTTTCTTTCTATATTTTCAGCTTCTTCATTTATTATATTTAATGCTTTTTCATGTAACTCTTCATCACCGTAGTCTAGAGTGAATTCTAATAATGTCATTAATGCATTTGGCTCACAAACGTATTTTATATTACCAGATTTAGCTAGACTCATAAATCTATCTCCTGTTCTTCCTTTTCTATAACATGCTGTACAGTAACTTGGTATATAACCATCGTCTAATAATTCTTTTAAAATTTCTATTGGACTTCTTTCATCATTAGTTTTAAATTGCTGCTTTTCTTTTCCTTCTTCTCTTTCTTTATATCCACCAACTCCAGTTGATGAGCCTGCACTTATTTGAGACACTCCATATTTTAATAGTTCTCTTCTCATAGAAGCACTTTCTCTAGTTGAAAGTATAAGACCTGTAAAAGGTAGAGCCAGTCTTAATATTGTTACAACTTTTTTAAACATTTTATCAGTTAGCAGATTTGGATAATTTTCTAGTGTTACCCCCTTAGCTTCTTGAAGTCTTGGAACTGATATTGTATGAAAACCTACTCCATATTTTTCCTCTAAATGAACATTGTGCATCATAAGTGATAAAACCTCAAATCTTGGATCAGATAATCCAAATAAAACACCTGCTCCAACATCATCAATACCACCCTCCATTGCTCTATCAAAGGCAGTTAAATGATATTCATAATCCCCTTTTAATGATTTTGGATGCATTTTTTCATAAGTAGGTTTGTGATAAGTTTCTTGAAATAATATATATGTACCTATACCTTTTTCTTGTAACAATTTATAGTTTTGGGCTGTAGTAGCTGCTATATTTACATTAACTCTTCTTATTTCTCCGTTTTCATTTTGAGTTTTATAAATTGTATCTAGACATTCAAGAACATATTCAATCGGAGCATTTACCGGATCTTCTCCGAGTTCTAATGCTAACCTTTTATGTCCCATTTTTTCTAGTATTCTTACTTCTTCTTCAACTTCTTTCATTGTAAGTCTTCTTCTATTAAAACTATTATCTCTTTTATAACCACAATAGACACAATTATTTACACAGTGATCACTTACATATAAAGGAGCAAATACTACTATTCTTTTTCCATAAATATCTTTTTTTATTTCTCCTGCTAAAGAATAAATTTCATCTAAATCTTTTTCATCCTCAGTTTGAAGTAGTATTGCTATATCCTTGTAAGATAAACCCATTCTTTTTTTAGCTTTTTCTAAAACTTCTTTTATTTCTTCATTTGATGGATTTTGAGTTTCTTCTAGTATGTTGTATATGTAGTCATGACTTATAAACATAATATACCCCCTATAAATTAAAAGCTTTTCGCCAATACATTGCTCAAAATGTTTCGCCAATACATTGCTCAAAGTTGATTGTTTACCCAGTCTGGATTATCGCCTCTACTAACTTCTAATTCAAATCCAGATTTTTTTATTTTATCTTCTATTATTTTTCTATACTCTGCATCTTCATCTAATATATATGCTTTATTATCATATAGTGAGTACTTTTTTCTAACTTCCATCGGAGATAGATTTGGCATAATGACATTTCCCCCTGCCTTAAGCCCCATTTCTCTACCATTTAGATTAATACTAGATAAAGCTGTAGTTGCTGGTAGCAATACCTTTGGAAGTAAAAGCCTTACTATTGCTAACATTATTATGGTTTTTTCTAAACTTCCATGATTGTAATTTCTAAATGGAGTATCTTTATGTGGTATAAACGGTCCTATTCCACACATAGCTGGATTTAGTTCTTTAACAAATAATAAATCATTAACTAAATCTTCATTACTTTGATTAGGTATTCCAACCATAAATCCAGCTCCTACTTGATAACCTATTTCTTTTAAATCTCTTAAACAATTTCTTCTATTCTCAAAATTTTCTTTTAGATGTATCTCCTCGTATAGTTTTTTAGACGCACTTTCATGCCTTAGTAAGTATCTATCTACTCCGACATCAAATATTTTTTTGTAAGATTCATAGCTTCTTTCTCCTAAAGATAGAGTTATTGCATTTTGTGGAAATTTAGATTTTATAGCCTTTACAATTTCTATTATTTTTTCATCACTAAAATATGAGTCCTCTCCTCCTTGTAGTACAAAGGTTTTGTATCCTAGTTTGTCCCCTTTTTCTGCACATTCTAGGATTTCTTCTTTAGTTAACCTATATCTACTTAAGTTTTTATTACTCTTTCTAAGGCCACAGTACATACAGTCTTTTTTGCAATAACTTGTAATTTCTATAAGTCCTCTCATATAAACTTTATTTTTAAAATGTATTTGTCTTATTTCATTTGCTTTTTGAATAAGTAGTTCTTTTGAATTGTCATTGATATTATTTATTAGATATAGTAATTCCTCTTTAGATGCATTATTAGTTTGATATAGTTTTTCTATTATATCTTTAGAATTCATTAACTCACCTCTATTGTAGTTTGAATATTGGTTGCCTATTTATTGGTTAATTTTTATTAATTACTATAAATATATTATGACTTTGAATTATTTTTTAGAATATTGAAATTAAACATAAGTAAAATAGATAATCTTTCTTATATAATATAAGATATAAACTAATAAAAAGAGTGTACTTCTAATTAAAAGTTCACTCTTTTTTCATAATTTAATGTTGTATAATTTTTATTTTTCTAAACTAAAGTAAATACCATAAGTTTTAGTTTTATCATATTCATTTAAAGTTTCATTTCCTTGAGTTTTATATGGGTAGATATATCTTACATTAATCAAGTGCTTGTCTACTTTATATGTGACTTCATCAACACCTACTTCTTCTTCGTATACTCTCTTTACTTCTTCTATATTATCTCCCAGAATTTTTTTCACATATTTTAATGAATCTTCGATTGATAATTCTTTTGCTTCTAATTCCCCCCCTTGAGACGCTTCAGATAAATATAATTTCATTTCCATAGTTTTATCTACACCTAGTATTACTTTGTTTATATCTTCTTTATTTACTTGCCACCCTTTATCTACCTTAGTTAAGTTTATTATTCTTTTTCTAGTTTCTATTTCTCCATTTTCTATCGCTTTTTTAAATGTAATTGTAATATCTTCTGTTGGATTATAAGTTCTTTTATTAATAGCATCTACTCTTTCTTTATTTATCTTTATTCCCTCTTTAACAAAGTTTACTCCTTTTACTTGTAGCTCTACTTTTGCATTATCTTTATTTATTTCTTCTGATAATATTTCAGTATCTATGTTTACTATAAAGTTATCTATTGTGTTTATTAGTTCTTTAGACACCCCACCTTCAGGTCTATGTGTAGGGTACATTAAATCTAGGGCATATTCATTTATACTTGTTGACTTACCTTCTTTATTTAAGTTTACATATTCATTTACAGCACTTTGTGGGTTTTCTTTGTTACATGCATTTAGTGCAAATAGTGTAATTACTATTATGCTTATTAATTTTATTGTCTTTTTCATATTTCATCTCCTTTGAATGTTTTCTATTTATTAGACACTCTTTTTAATTAAAACGTTTTAATTATTTTTTAAAATTTATGTTTTATAAATTTAAGACAAAATAGGTGATGTATTATCTTATAGATATCGATTTTATTATAACTAATTTACATTTTTACTGTTCTTATTGATGTTTTGATTTGTTATTTTTTCATCTCCAATAAACTCATTAATCATCTCTCCAGAAGATGTATCAAATTCAATGCTATAACGCCCCCTTACATCCAATCCATATGAATTTTTACTTCTATATGTTCCCGTTATAGTGCATACTGACTTATCTTCATTAAAGCTATAATTAGAACTTCCTAATTTAGGTGAAACATAGCTTGTATTCCCTGAAACGTATTTTCTCGCTGCTTTTTCATATGGAGCTGCTATTTTATCATCTTTAAGATTTATTATTGTATTTTTTACATCTTCATTAAACTTTTCTATTTCTTCTTCTGTTATATTATGTTTTTCTATTTCTTTTTCTGTTAATACAATTACTTTATTATAATCTTTTTCACTTTTTATTTCTTTTTCAACTCTAGCTTTAGCATTTAATACCTTAGATCTTTCTTTTTTTATCTCTTTTTCTTTCTTTTTTATTTCATATTCTATCTTTTTTTCTTGCTCTAATATAGCTTGTTGCTCTTGTTTTATTTTTTGCTCTTTGTCATATTCTTTTGATGTTTTGATAAAACTTACAGGCACTACAATTAATAATATAACTCCGACTACTATGGCTATTATGTTTTTACCTTCTTTTAGGCAATCTTTAGGATTTTCATACTTACCCCTTAATTTAAATAAATATTTTACTACTAATACTGATGCAATTAGCCAAGCTGCAAATATTCCTAAAGCTATTATTGCTGAAATTAAAACTAGGCCTAAGCAGAATTTTAATACTTTCTTCATTTTTGTCTCCTTTTTAATTTTAAATATATATATAATTTAAATTTATATTAATTTTATCATCTAATTATTTTAATGTAAATATAATAAGTTTTAAAGACAATTTTGTAACTTTATGACGATTCGTGTAATATAAATTACTGTATATAACTATTGAAAAGTTTATTCTCCCCAATTATAATAATGTAGTTCTCGTTGGAAATTTATCAGATTATGAAAGTATTCTAACTATGACAGAAGTTATTGTTGTTTATTTTATAGTATTTACTATATAATAAATACATTTATAAGAAGATATTACAGTTCATCAATCTTGTATGATGAACTTAATAAATAAATTAACTTTACATTGCAACAAATATGAATAACTTTTAGGGGATAATTGAAATGGATAAAAATATTTTAGGCATAAAAATTAAAGATTGTATAAATTCAGAAATACTAATGAAAGGTTTGGATAAATTTTATATTTCTGCTATTAATTATGATAATGACGAAAATATATTATATACTTATCATGTGAAAACAAATAAATTAGAAAAATTGCACTCAGTAGACTTAGAAACATTTTTCTTCTGTGATGAAATATCAAATACTCTTTATAAATGTAAACAATCAGATGAAGAATTGCTTATATATAAAATGCATAAAGAAGAATTTATTTGTATATATAAAGAAAAGTCAATTGAAAATAATCATCTAGCAGATATCTATTCTATTGATTACAATATATTTATAAAATTACAAAATGATGATACTAACACATGTGAAAGCTATCTAGTATTAGAAAATAATAAATATAGGATAGATAATAAACATTTTTCTGATTCGATATATAGGCCATATTATATGAATTATAATGGTAATATATTTTTAGTTGTTAATGAGTCTAATTTCGAAGCTTATGAGCTTTTAGAAATAATAGAAAGTGATATAGAAAATATAAATTTATTTAATAGAGTAACTTTATATAATCTATCTGAATTTATAGAAGAAATAAAAAATAATAAAGTAATTTCGAAAAAGGTTCTAGTAGAGTCACAATGTAATAAAGAATCTATTCAACTTTTAGGAATATATAAAAATAGTATCATTATTTTATATAACAAAAATACCCCTGAAATTTTACTATTTGATATAAATAATAATTTTAAAAGTATAAGTACTAATAACAATATAATCGACATTCTTAAAGCAAAAGAATTGTATTATATATATAAAAACGAAGAACAACTTGGACTTCTAAATGAAAGGCAAGAAAAAGTATTTTGTATTAATAACTTAAATGAAGATGAAAGATTATCTATTGCAGGAATATTTGATTCAAAGTATGTAATATATAAAAAAGAGTACCTTGAAGATGGAAGAATAGAAACTTATATATGTGATTTAACATCTAATAAGCATTTAAAATATGATAGTGATTTTGTATTAATTGGAGATACTTTAATTTAATAAGGATGTAGATAGACTTGTGTAAAAATAAGTTTATCTACATCCTTTTTAGTATGCAAAAGCTGAAATTATATATTTATTTGAGCTTTTATTATAATAGATGTAGGTCTATGGAATTCATCTATCATATCTGGCCTTTTATTCAATATGTACTCATCTGGAACGGGTTCTATAATTTTTTCTATACTAAACTTTTCGTCTATTAATATATTTATAATTTCAGATATTGATCTATGGTATTTCTCTACATTTGTACTAAGCCATTTAACTTCACGCTTACCGCTATACATGTAGTCAGATAAATGAGAATATAACTTATTTCCGTCTTCATCCTTAGTCCAAATACATCCATTCTTAGGTGCAGTTGTATTAGGATGTTCTTGGGAATATAATAATATCCCTTGTGGTTTAAGTAATTTTCTTATATTGGATATAAGAATCTTATAGTCTTTTATATAATGAAAAACTAGTGAACTATATACTAAATCAAACTTTTCATTTATACTACTGATTTCGTTTATATCCATTTTTGTATATTGGATATCTGGATGGCTATTTTTTATCATTGCAACGTCTAACATATTAAGAGAACTATCTACTCCGATAACCTTTTTAGCTCCCCTTCTAATAAAATCTACACAATTATTTCCATTACCACAACCTAGGTCTAATACTTTTTTACCATCTAAGTCAGGTAAAAGCTTCTTCATAGCTGGTTGCTCTATAAGATCATTGTAACTATCTACATTATCTCTTATTTTAGAGTATTCTTGAAAAAATAAATTATCATCGTATACATTCTTTATCAAAATAATTCCCCTCTCTTTTATCTAGTTTATGCTAGTATATTTTTCTAGTATTTACTACTACATATTAATGTAATTTCTTAGTTAATAAACTATATTTTAGGTATAGTAAAACTAATAGTAGTTCCTTCTTTAAGTGATGAATAGCACTTAATAACACCACCATGACTTTCAACTATATACTTTGATATAGAAAGACCGAGTCCTGACCCTGATATATTTGTGTTTCTATACTTTTCGCCTCTGTAAAATTTATTAAAAACAAAAGGTATATCGCCAATACTAATTCCACTACCATAATCCTTAATATTTACAGTAATACTATTTATATCATCATCTAACCAAACATCTATTATTTTTCCTGATTCTGAATACTTTATAGAATTTGAAATAATATTACTTATAACCTGGTTCATCCTCTTCTCATCTATAGAAATTAAAGAGTTTGGTATATCTCCAAGGACATTTAGTTTCATATTCTTATTTGCCACATCAATAGACAAATCCATAAAAGTTTCAGTTAGATAATCATAAGAATACATTTCTTTTCTCTCAATTGTCATTTCATTTAATTCTGCCTTTGATTGCTCTAGTATATCATCTATTAACTTTGAAAGTTCATTTGACTTTTTAATTATAATATTTGAGTACCTTTTTATACCTTCTTCATTATGGACAATACCATCTCTTATACCTTCAACATATCCGAGTATTGAAGAAAGAGGTGTTTTTAAATCATGAGAAATACATGCTAATAACTCTTTTTCACTTCTCTTTAATCTTTCTTCCTTTTCTTTTGATACTATTATTTCATCTCTCATAGCTTCAAAATCATGGCAAAACTCTCCTACTTCTCCATGATAATCATATCTTATCTTGCAATCATAGTTGCCACGAAGTATGTTTTTTGCACTTTTATGTATCTCTTTTATTGGATTTATTATATCTACTTTTACAAATTTATTTATCATAAAGGTAAGAATTCCAATTAAAAATAAAATTATCCATAAGGGAATAAATTTCTCATACTTATCACCATTTTCTGTAACTACTTTTGGCAAATCTATGATTATTGTTCCTTCTTGATCATTATTATTCACTAAAGGAGTACTATATCTAACTAACTCATCTGAATTGCTCTCTTTATTTCTTTTGCTAAAGGAATTATCATAACCTATATCAGTTTCAAGGTTTACTTTATCTCCTTTTTTAAAATCTTTTAATGTAGAGAAAATAACTTCTCCTCTTAAGTTTATAACACAATATTCATAAAAAGATTCTTCCATATTAAAGTTATTGTTTTTATACATTTCTTTAATCTTTTCTCTTTGAGTTGAAGTTTCTACTCTTAATAGATTAGTCTTTCCTTCTTCCTTACCGTCATCTTTTAAAATTATAATGGAATATATAAATGAGACTATAATAAAAAGACATATTAATCCTGTAAGTATACTGATTTTCTTACCAAGATAGTTATCTTTTACTCTAATATTTCCCACTTATATCCTACTCCCCATATTGTTTTAATTGATTTTTCTCCGTATTTTCCAAGTTTTTCTCTTATTCTTTTAACGTATACAGCTATAGTATTTTCATCCATGTATTCACTATATCCCCATACGTTTTCGTACACCTGAGCCTTTGAAAACACTTGAGATGGATTGGATGTAAAGAAATCTAATATTTGAAATTCTTTAGAAGTAAATGATACTTCCTTACCATTTAATATAGCCTTGTATCCTTTAGAATCTATCATTAAATCTCCAAATTGTTTTATGTGCGACTTCTTATCACTTGAAAATGAAGTATACCTTCTTATATGTGCTTTAACTCTAGCTACTAATTCCATAGGAGAAAAGGGCTTTGTCATATAGTCATCTGCCCCTACTCCCAAGGTTAGTATTTTATCCATTTCTCCACTTTTTGCCGATAGCATAAGTATTGGCATTTTCGATATTGTTCTAATTCTTTTGCAAACTTCAACACCATCTAAAAGTGGGAGCATAATATCTAAAATAATGAGTTTTATCATAGGATTATTAGCTAATTCTACACCTTTTAGACCATCATTAGCTATTACTACTTCAAATCCATTTATCTCTAAATAATCTTTTATTAAATTTCCTAAATCAATGTCATCCTCAATTACTAAAATTTTATCACTCACTTTTTCCACCCCCACTTTGATTATACCATTACCAACCTCTTTCTCTTATAAATTCAAATATTTTTTCTTCTCTACCTTCTAAATTTTTTTCATTGAATTTTCCAAGATCTAAATCTCCGTCAATTCTTCCATCTTTTAAATAAATCAATCTACTTGCTCTTGCTGCTGCCTTTAAATCATGAGTTACCATTACTATTGATTGACCTTCATTATTTAACTCTGTAAGAATATCTAATACCTTTTTACCAGTTGAAGAGTTAAGTGCTCCTGTTGGCTCATCACCAAAGATTACCTTTGGACTATTTATTAAAGATCGTGCAATTGCAACTCTTTGCTGCTGTCCTCCTGATATTTCTGAAGGATATTTATTTTCTATATCTTTTAATTCTAATCTATTTATTAAATCTTCTGCTTTTTTATTTACACTTTTCTTATCCTTATTATTTAAAAAACCTGTGTAAGTAATATTTTCTTTTACAGTTAAGTCATGAAGTAGGTTTATACTCTGAAATACAAATGATATATCTTTATTTCTAATAACTGTTGCTTCCTTTTCACTTAAATTGGTTATATCCTTTCCTAAAAGCCAGGCACTACCTGCACTTGGATTATCCATAGTACTTATAGAATATAGAAGTGTTGATTTTCCAGAACCTGAACTTCCCATTATTACAGTAAAGTCCCCTTCATATATATCTAAATTTATATTTTTCAACACATTATTTGCTGTTTTACCTAAAATAAATGACTTACAAAGTCCTCTTGCTTTTATAATACTTTCCATAACTATTCCCCCTATTCTTCCATAAGCTCTATTGTGGATATATTTTTTATACTAATCATTGATATTATTGTTGTTAAGATAGTTATTACTGCAATAAATATTATTGTAATTAAAACTTGGTTATATGGAATCATTAATCCATCTATTCCTGACATGGCTAACTTAAATATACTCTTTGATATAGCTAAATTTAATATAAATCCAACTATTGATGATATAGCTGTAAGTATTAAAATTCTATATAGGGTTCTACTTATAATATATTTATTTGAAAACCCTAAGGATTTCATAATAGCATTATTTCTTCTGTTATCAGTATTATTCATCATTATAATGTTTACTATATTTAAAATGCTAAACATTAGTATCCCTACTAAAATAATCTTAGTTACTGGAGTAATTGTATCAACAACTGACATAGCAGCTTGAATAACTAAGCTAGGAGCTATATCTATACTTGCTACGTCGTACTTTTGCTTATAGTCCTTTTTAACACTTTCATAATCATTTTTATCTTTTAAAGTTGCGTTAAGATTTAAATTAACAAGGGTATTTCTCATATCCTTAGGCACTATATCTAAAGTCATTCTCGTAGAGTAGTTATTTGACATCATACTTGTATAGCTACCTGTTATTAATAGTGTTTTTTCTTCACCTAATACTTTTACATTTATATAATCTCCAACATCTAAGTTAGCATCTTTTAAGATTTGGTCGGTTAAAGCAATTTCATTTTTCGATTTTGGATTTCTTCCTTCTTTTATTGATACATTAAAGTCTTCATCATTATCATAATTATCTACTAATGTAGTAATAACTTGAGCATTTTTTATATTGTATTTATCTACGTCTAAGTATACAACTTTGCCCACATCAAATGAGCATTCTCTTACTCCTAGTATTTTCGAATCATTTTTTAATTCTTTTAGTGCCTTATTATAAGAATCATCTCCTGTTGGAAAATCTAGTGTCATATCTCCTTGTATTGTTCCAAACACGTTCCATGAGTTATATGATACATTTTCCATTGAATAGTTTCCACTAACTATAAATGCTGATATATACATTACAAGAGAAAGTACTATTACTATAATTATATTTTGTTTTTTATATTTGAAAATATCATTTATAGCCATAGTAAATGGTACTGAAGCATTTTTGATAACTGACTTTTTAAACTTTGCTTTAGATGAGGCTACGCCCACTCTAAAGGCTTCTACTGGTTTTATCTTATTTATTCTTCTAAGCAGTAAGTTCATATTTACTATTAATATTAAACTCATTATAGCTATTGTTAATAATATAAATGTAAGATTATTTACACGGCCTTCATATATACCAATATACTTAACTGATAGTTTTACCATATAATTTACAAAACCTATACTTAGAAAACTCCCGATGGTAATAGCTACAACACCAACTATTCCATAACTTTTTAAATATATACTTCTTATTTGCTTTGAAGTAAACCCTAGAGATTTGTATACTCCTATTGATTTATACTCCTTTAAAATGTTGTTCCATAAAACAAATCTTATTACTACTATTGATACAATAAATATTAGAAATGCTATACTCATTCCTATTCCACCTGTAATCATACTTGTAGAATTTGCTACAAAGTTAGTTATCCATTTATCAAGCATAAGCCCTTCAAAGGAATCTCCTAAATAGGTACTTAATTCTTTAGTTGCATCATCACCTTCTTTTGATGAGTTATATCCGATAAACTCAGACTTTATAAGATTACTAAAAGTCTTATAGTCTTCTTTGTTTATATATAAACTAGTAGTACCAACCATTGAGTTTGGAACTAAAGATTCATTTACTAGAGCTGATATTGTTAAGTGCTTATACTCATCACCATCTTTTACTCTTAATTTATCTCCTACTTTTAGATTCTTAGAATCTGCTATTATATTAGGTACCCAAACAGTTCCCTTACTTGGTTTAGATTTTTTTTCACCTTCTGTTATTACTACATCCCAAGGATGATTTTTTTTATTTTCAAAAGTTAGCAAACTTGCCATGCTTAAATCAAGGTTTTTACTTCCTAAAAATATTTGCCTATCTACTGTTAAGGCATTTGAGTATCTTACATCCTTTTCTTTAGGCTCTTTTTCTTTTATAAAACCTTCTATTTTTGAAATTATATCTTTGTTGTATGTTTGAACTACAATATCTTTTATATTTTCTCCTTTGTAGTATTCATTTGTATATTTTTCAACTGTACTTGTAAGGCTTATAGATATTGCAAATATAGATGATGACACCATTAAAATAATGGCTATTAAAATAAATTGAATCTTTTTTGTTTTGATTTTCTTTTTCCACATTTTCATTCCCTCCTTACTTTATATAGTACAAATTAATTTTTAATATATTTTTTTCAAATTCTTAATGAATTCTTACATTTTTATTTACATTATACCATTTGAAAAACCCCTTAAGGTCTACAAATAGGCCTTAAGGGGTTTTTATTACTAGTAACCTGATTCTATTATTTTGTAATTTCCATCTTTGTCTTTAACTAAAGAATACATAAAATCATTTTTACCAGATTCTTCTGGTTCATTTTCTATTTTATATTTGACATTATATGTAACATCTAATCTTTTTCCTTCTTTAAATTTTATGATTTTACCATTTTTAAAAGCACCTTCAGTCTCTCTGAAAGGGACTTCCTCTGAACTTATGTATTCTATATGTTCAATATTATCTAGTCTTTCTTTTGAAGGAATTCCAAAACTTGTGTATTCAGAATTATATTCTTTGTTAGAATATATACATTTCTTCATAAGATCTATATCTTTTGCGTTCATAGCATTTATATAAGTTTTCATAACTTCTTTAGCACTTTTAGTATAATCTAAATTACTTTTTTTATTATTATGAGAATAAATTCCTAAAAGTACTAAAATTATAGCTATAGGTACTATATATTTAAGTTTTTTCATAATTAATTTCCTTTCTTTTTAACATTTTCTCAGATAACCTGGTTACTATATTTAAAATAAGTACTTAGTATATCATAAAAATATTTAAATATTTAAAAATCGGATTAAAATGTATTATTTTGGGAATGAAATTTAAACATATACAATAAAAAAGCACTTCATCTCATCAAGATTAGTGCTTTTTTACATACATACTTATCCTTTATTTGTTATATAGTTCTTTACAATAAATAAAGGGTAAGTATTTTATTTATCAGTTTCCTTTTCCAATACTGGAATATAAATCTCCATAACAGTATCTTTTCTTGAGTGGCATCTCTCATCATAAAACTCAAAATCCATTTTACTTTCATCATATATATATTTGCTATCTTTAAACCACTCTTCAAATATATATTTCCAAGTTTCCTTTATTGTATTAGCAAACTCCTTTTGTTCTAAATCATTTGTAGTATCTACTGGTAAAGTTGTAAATACTGCGTAAGTCGCTTCAGGTACATTTACTATCATCATGTCATCTGTAACACCTTCAAAATCATCAACTATTAGCCCAAGAAGATATATAGTATCTCCATTTTCATCGTTAGATGGTATACACAATCCAACTTCACCATGCTTTGGTGGTTCTAAAAGTTTATACATTTTACTTTCTAAATTTTCTCCATTATAATTACTCCAAAATGAAGCAACATCTTTAGTATAATTTCCATTAGAAATATTTGTCTTTATTCCATATCCTGCTACTTTAAATGCAGGCTTTTTTACAATAATAGGATTCATAATATAACCTCCAATTTTATATAGTGATTCTTTGAGAAAATAGCCTTCCATACGCTTTATATATTGTGTTGGACTAAATCCATACTCTTTTTTAAATGCTTTTGAAAATCCATTATGTGTATCAAATCCATACTCCAAAGCTATATCTATTATTCTGTCTCCCTCAAATAGCTTTGTAACTGCAAGTGATAACCGTCTTTTCTTTACATATTCCATTAAACTTATTCCCTGATGAATATTAAACATTCTACAAAAGTGAAAAGTTGAATATCCACATTCATTGGCTATTAATTCTGGGGTCAAATCGCTTTTTATATTATCTTCAATAAATTCAATACATTGTGATATCACTTTACTATAATTCAATTTATATTCCCCTTTCTATCACGTGATAATTAAAGTATATCAACTAAATTGAAGTTGTATTGTTCCTAAATTGCTAAGTAATATAAAAAGGCTTAACCTAATTTAATAAGCTAAGCCTTTTACATTATACAATATAATATATTTTTCTATTTAACATTGTTTATTTCTTTTTGCAATTGTGTAAATCCTGTCTCATTTCCATTTCCTCCGACTTTTGTTAGTCGTTTTGCAAATGTATTGTGAAGTGTTGTTGATTGGTTTTTATCTAATCCATTTGGACTTACTAACATTACTGGTGCATTTTGTTTTGACGCTAATACACCTACTGATAATGCATCTATTAAATCCTCTGGTTTTTCGTATCCATTTTTTGATACAAATACATCATTAAATTCTGTTTGGTTATTAAAATTTGTATTTGAGAAAAATTTTTCTATTATATGTAAGTTAGTTAAGTTTCTATTTGATCCTGCTATTCTTGTAGTATTTTTAAGACCATTTATTAACTTATCTGGTAGTACTGTCGTTCCTCCTACAACATAACTTTTTGTTATATTATTAGTCTTTATATAATTTTCAAATGTCTTAAGACCATTTCTAGGTGAAGTATATACTATTGCAATATTATCTCTTGCACATACTGGTGCTATACTTACTGCATCTGCAAATCCTTGTTCTCCATTTACTACTGCAATTTCAGATATATTTTTTAATCTATTTGCAATAGCAAGTGAAGTTTCATATCTATCTTGGCCAGATATTCTCTCAACGGTTACTCCCATTGATTTTAATTCATTAACTACATTTTCACTAATAACAGTAGTTCCACCTATTGCATAAACTTTTTTAACTCCTAATCTCTTAAGTTCCTCTTTAGTAGTCTGATTTAAGCTATTAACATCACTTAGTAATACCGGAGCATTTTCTTGTGATGCAAATGGTGTTACTGATAAAGCATCAGCTAATGAACTAGCATTAACTAAAACTGCATTTTCACTAGAATTCCAACCAATTTGACTAACTTTAACTGCGGTATCAAATCTATTATCACCTACTAGTTCCTTAACTTCAGATTTATATTCTCTTAATCCATATAATACCTTCATATTAGATTTAACTTTATCATTTCCAACTTCAATATAATGATTTAATTTATAGTCTGGCCCTATTATATAATCTAATGTTACTATACCTGTTTTAGGATTATAATCAACTGGTTTAAAGCCATATTCAACACCAGTTATCTTATCTATATTTGAAATCTGTTTTAAATCTAATATATAATTTCCATTACTATTTTTTTATATTTTAAATAAAGATTTAGATATTGATCTGTAAATGCATCATCTGCTATGTTTGTTACACTATTTGGTATCTCTGCATCTATTAATTGATTAAATTTAAATGAAACGCTTCCTATACTTGTTACCTTATTTAAAATTT
Source organism: Clostridium sp. CCUG 7971 (assembly GCF_017590215.1). Classification (GTDB taxonomy): domain Bacteria; phylum Bacillota; class Clostridia; order Peptostreptococcales; family Peptostreptococcaceae; genus Faecalimicrobium. Next base: position 3,063 of record NZ_JAFFPK010000038.1, on the reverse strand, counting down.
CCACATTTATTAATTGGTTATTGTAAAATGCACCTTCTCCTATCATACCACTTGGTATCTTTACATTTGTTAATTGATTATTTGCAAATGCAAAATTTCCTATATTAGTTATGCTATCGGGGATTTTTACGCTTATTAATTGATTCTCACTAAATGCACTATCTCCTATACTTGTTACGCTATCTGGAATTTCTACATTTGTTAATTTATTACCTCTAAATGCACTATCTTCTATACTTGTTATACTGTTTGATATCTTTAAATTTGTTAATTCATTAGAAGCAAACGCATAAGTTCCTATGCTTGTTACACTATCTGGTATTTCTACAGTTGTTAATTTATTACCTTCAAATGCACTATTTCCTATACTTGTTACACTCTCTGGTATTTCCACATTCGTTAATTTATTACCTTCAAATGCTATATCTCCTATACTTGTTGCGCTATTTGAAATTTCCACATGTATTAATTTATTATCACGAAATGCTCTATTCCCTATATTTATCACACTATTTGGAATTTTTATATTTGTTAATTGATTACCTTCAAATGCATAATTACCTATACTTGTTACACTCTCTGGTATTTCTACGCTTCTTATATTATCAGATAAAAATGCACTATCTCCTATTGAAGTTACTTTTATCCCTCGAATAATTGGTGGTATTTTTACATCTATGCCACCTTTGTATGAACTATATGATTCTATACATCCTTCTGGTGTTATATAAAATGCATCTTCCTTAGTATAATTTATTGATTTATCTTCTTGTATTGATATTTCATTTTGTTTTTGTTCTTTTTTTACTTCACTTTTAGTACCTATTTCTTGTGCAAATATTCCAACTGGTACAACAGTTGTCATAATTGCTGTTACTACTAAATTTGACACTACTTTTTTAGTTTTTCGTTTCATTTAATATTCTCCCGCTCTTTTCAATTGCTAAATATATCATTACTTATAAATTCACACTAAAATAATTTGTAATTATTATATAATATTTTAATGATATATAATATACATCATTAGTATTTTCCAAAATTTACTATGTATATTATCAAAATTAATTTTTATTAAAACATAGTTTAAAATAAAAAAAGATTTAACTTAATTTAATAAGCTAAATCTTTATCATTTAAAGTTATATTAAATTGTATCTTTCTAATAATTCCTCAACTATAGTTCCTGAAATTTCTTTCATAGCTGATTTTAATTTAACTTTAGTTGTCAATGGTAGTTTAACATCTGTCAGCTTTTTACCATCCATCATCTTAGAAGTTGAATCAAGCAACACTCTAATATCATAACAAGAACCAAACACCTCAGGAACTCCACGGTCAATATCAAGTAATGTATATACAGACTCCATAGCTGTTCTTACAGAATACTCTGTTGTAAATACAGTATCACGAACAGTATCTGCAAATTGACCTATAAATGCAAAGTTAACACTTTTCTCTGGTACAACTTTTGGTCTATCTCCAGATGTTCTTGGCATAAAGAATGAAGTAATATATGGCATCATACAAGGAATACAATGAGCAGAATTTTTTGCCATATCAGGAATTTCATCTACTGGAACTCCTAAGTGATATAACCACTCTTGAGTAATTTCATAACCTGTACACTCTCTCATTGGTTTTTTTATAAAGTCTCCATCAACATCAGTAAATAATCCATAAACCCATACAACAAGTTGATTATCTGGTTGATCTTTAAAATGCGGTTGTCTATTTAAAGTATAACTCATTAACCAAGATGAGTCTTTAACTGTAATAATTCCTCCTGTAACAACTTTTCCACTAAATGGATTACGTTTACATATTTTTTCTATATATGGAGGAATTCTGTTATCTAAAGTAGTTACAGTAGCAGATTCCCAATTAGTTTTATTTATGCTAGTACAGAATTTATCAGGTCTCCCAAAAGAAGGATCTTGTGCTGCTATATTTCTCCAAAGTCTCCAGCAACCGCCTTCAGTAGTATTTAAAACTGGTGCATGATTATCATCACCTAAAGATGAATTTTCTGTACAGCTACCATTTGTAATAAATACTAAGTCATCTTCTACTAAATCAATAGTTTCTTCTTTTCCATCCTTAATACAAACAATTTGTTTAGCTACTTTTTTATCTTCTGTTATTTCAAATTTCACATTGGTAACAGTTGTATTGTACTGAAAGTCAACTCCATTAGACTCTAGATATTTGACCATTGGTAAAATCAATGATTCATACTGATTATATTTTGTAAATTTTAAAGCTGAAAAATCAGGAAGTCCACCAATATGATGGATAAATCTTTGAATATAAAGCTTCATTTCAAGGGCGCTATGCCACTCTTCAAAAGCAAACATAGTTCTCCAATATAGCCAAAAGTTTGATTCAAAGAATTCTTTTGTAAATACATCTTCAATTTTTTTATCATATAAATCTTCATCTCTTGACATAAATAATCCTACTATTTCCAAAGATGCTTTATCTGTTAATGTAAACTTACCATCTGTGTGAGCGTCTTCTCCACGGTTAACTGTAGCTCTCATTAAAGAATAATTTGGATCTTTTTTATTTAACCAGTAATATTCATCTAATACAGAAACACCCTCTGTCTCTATTGAAGGTATTGATCTAAATAAATCCCATAAACATTCAAAGTGGTTTTCCATTTCACGTCCACCACGAATAATATATCCCTTTTGAGCATCATTGATTCCATCACAAGCACCACCTGCTATATCCATTTCTTCTAGGATATGAATATGTTCACCTTTCATTTGCCCATCACGAACTAAAAAACATGCTGCAGATAAAGATGCTAAACCAGCTCCAACTAAATATGCTGATTTTCTATCTACTCCTTCAGGCTTTTGTGGACGTGCAAATGCTTCATAATTACCATTACTATAATACATATAAAATCATCCCCCTATACTTTAAAGCTTAGTTATTGTAGAAGCTTTAGTAATTTATTTATTAATATCATATTCCGATTTAAAATTTTCTTATATAGACAATATTTAAACTATGTAAAAATTTTAAACATAACTATAAATGTGTAAAAAA
>NZ_JAFFPK010000037.1 GCF_017590215.1 Clostridium sp. CCUG 7971 | reverse complement strand
TTTTATTCAAATTTTTAATCCCTAATTTTTATATTTTATATCCCTTACTAAAAGACAGGCAACGGACCCTGTCTTTTTTAATCTTTAATTTCTCTCTATTAATTAAATCTATATAATAATATTAATATATAAATAATACTTTTTTAACATTTTTTGCTATAATTTAACTATATAGTAACTAATAAAATTAGTTTATTAGTTACTATATATTAAATATTATTCTTAATAAGCTATTATATAAATAGATTGGAGATTATTAATGAGGACCAAAATATTTGATGATTTTATAGTTCTAGCTGGTATTTCAGGGCTAATATATCTTATACTTATTGGTATTAAAGATTTTGTAAAAAATATTTACAGAAAATTCAGGGTTTCTGAAATAAGAGTAACTAATGTTAATATGACTATTAAAAATAAAAGCTTTCTTAAAGGCATGCCTTGCAATTATTCTGATAGAAATAAATATTTTATTTCAAATTTACCAAACTCTTATTTATTAGAATTGGAATATAAAGATAAATCTTATAGAATAAATGATAAAAATATATTTGAAACTGTAAATATCGGTGATAATGTTATGATAAGGCTTATCGAAAAATTTGATAAATATGAAAATCTACTTAGCTATAAACTAGAAAATATGAAATAAAATTGATTATTAATATTTAATTAAAAAGGGCTGTGAATTATTTTCACAGCCCTTTTATTTTAGTTATTTTATTTTTTTCTTCTTATATTTATAACTAATCCACCCATTGCTAATATACCTACACTTATATATGGCATAATACCTGAATCATAGGTTTTAGGGTTCCCATAGTTTTGAAGTTTATTTACGTTATTTTTTTTATCTTGTGCAATTTCTTTTATAGTTTCTTTAGGTTTGCTTTCTTTAATTTTTTTGTCTATTTCTTTTTCTTTTGGGGTTTCATTTGGTCTGTCTTTTTTAATGTTTTTGTCTGGTTCTTTTTCTTTTGGAGTTTCATTTGGTTTGTATTCTTTAGGATTTTTGTCTGGTTCTTTTTCTTTTGGGATTTCATTTGGTTTGTCTTTTTTAATGTTATTGTCTGGCTCTTTTTCTTTTGGGTTTTCATTTGGTTCATCTTTTTTAATGTTTTTATCTGGTTCTTTCTCTTTTGGTGTTTGAGTTGGTTCATCTTTTTTTATATTTTTATCCGGTTCTTTTTCTTTTGGGGTTTCAACTATTTTATCCCCTCCACTATTTTTATCTCCTTCTATTTTATTATTATATATATTTCCTAAATCAACTGTAGTACCTAGGTCATTTTCCTTTATAGTAAACTTTATATATTCATTATTTAAATAATATCCTTTTGGAGCTTTGGTTTCTTTTAGATAATATGTTCCTGGAGAAGCTATCTTTTCTCTTATTATTCCTTCCTTATTACTAGTAACACTACCAATAATTTTTTTATCTTTGTCTAGTATATCAAATGTAGCTTGAGATAATAAACTTTTAGTTTTTTTATCTACTTTAATAGCCTTAAAAGCATACCCTTTTTTGGTCTCAACTGTATTAGTACTTGAATCTTTTATTTTAGCTACGTTTAATATTGTCGTTCCATCTTTTACATCACTAAAATCCGTCTTTATATTTACTTTATAGATTTCATCGTAGTTCATATTTACACTATCATTAGTAACTTTTATTTTATTATTTACCTTATCAACTTTAAGGCTAATACTATTTGAATTATTTTCTATTTTTTCAGTTATATATTTACCATCTTTTTCTCCAATAATCTTATGCTTTTCAACGTTAACACCTACAATCTTAACATCTGGGTTAATTTTATCTGATAAATCTATATATCCCTTACTAAAAAATCCATGTGAATCAATTTCTATAGAATAATCTACTATTTGATTATCTCCATCTTTAAGAGTATTTTTATCCACTTTTTTTATTGCATTTATAGATCCTGAATCTTTTTCATATTTAACAGTTGAGTTTGCATTTGATGTTTCATTATTATAACTAATTGTTGCCTTATTTTTGTACTCTTCATGCTTATCTGTAACTACTAATCTATAATATATAAAGTATTTATTTTTAATATTTCCAAGATTTATAGTCATTTTGTTGTTTTTAAAAGTAATCTTATCTTTACTATTTGGGTATATTTGATAATTACCTTTTGAATCATAATAATATATTGATGCACTTGATTCTTTATACTTTGTACCTTGTGGTAATGTATCATTTATTACTACATCTTTAATATTCTCTTTATTTTGATTTACAACAAGTGTGTATCCAATTTCATCACCTATATCTGTGACTATACTATTTCCTTTTTTATCATGAAACTTCGTATTTTCATATTTCTTAATCATAGGTACTTCTACCTTTTTAGTTTTTAGCATAGATGAACTTTCAATAGTCTTTCCGTTTATATTTAATATTGCTGTATTTTTATAAGTTGGAAACTCTTCATTTATATTAACGTAGTATGAAATATCATATCTTGAGTTTATGTTTCCAAAGTTTATTACTAGTCCATCTTTAGTTTTCTCAGTTTTTGAAAGTAGTTCTTTTGTTACGTCTTTTTTATTTCCTATGTATGGTGTTTCTTCTATTTTTAAACTATTTATATCTAGTTCTAATCCATTAGGCATTTTATCTTTTAAGACTACTTTATTTAAATTAGAGTATTTCTCATTAATAGAAACAATAAACTCCCATTTTTTACCAACAGCAGGAGCAGGTATATTTGCAGTTAATATACCATCAACATAATGACTTGCATTTTGTGCATATTTATTTAAATATCTATCTACTACAAGATTATGTTCTGGCTTTTCTTTTGGGTCATCTGTTACCACTGGATCTATATTTACTAAATCAACATCTAAATATGTAGTATCGCCATTTAAACTAGCTTCAACTCTAACTTTTTTATCTTCATCAACTTTAGGTGCAAAAGCTCTAATACTTAAATATCCCCCTATACCATTAGTAAGTGCTTTTTCACTTAAAGTTGCTACTACTTTAGTTCCTTCTACTGTGACATTATCAAAATGATCTTTAGGATAAGATGGTTTAATATCTCTAAATCCATCTGGCAGGTTAAATGTTATTACATTTCCTCCTTCTTTTAATTTTCCTAATTCTCCTTTTATACTATAGTTTAGTGTAAATTTAACTTCATCATTTTCTTTTATAGGATTTTTATTGCTACTTATTGATAAGCTAATATTTTTATTTGCATCTAAAGCAAATACATTTATGACCGGTGACATAAGATTTATCATTAAGCTAACTACCACTAACATTGTTGTAAATAAAAAACTATACCTTTTATTACTTTTCATACTTACACTCCCTCTATTAATTTTTTGCAATAAAAAAACCGACTTTAAACAATAATTGTTTAAAGCCGGTTGCATCACTAACTCCATATATCCCAGATGCCCACATACAGAATATACTTCCTCGTTTCTTTAAAAAAAAAGACTTTAGACATTAATTGTCTAAAGTCGGTTGCATCATTAACTCCATATATTCCAGATGCCCACATACAGAATATACTTCCTCGTTCCTTTATATAAATAATAGCACATGTCTATGCTTATTTCTATATTAGTAAGATTTTGATACTATTTTTTATATATTAATTGATATAGTAAGTTCTTATTTTTTTATTTAACTAGTTATATATTTTAAATCTATATATTTATTTTAGATATAATCAATTATGTATAAACTTAAAAACAATAATATCCATTTTAAGTACTTACGTTTGTATTTAAATGCAAACATAAGTTTGACTAAGTATTTAATTTATAGTATTATGATTTTAAGTAAAGAATAATAATGAAAATAACAATACATAACTTCGGAGGATAACATGATCAATAAAATAGGTAAGATAACAATATATGTAGATAATCAAGATGATGCTAAAAAGTTCTGGACTGAAAAGTTAAATTTTGTAGTAAAATTTGAACAATCAATGGGTCCTATGACTTGGTTAGAAGTTGGGCCAAGTGAAAGTGAATTTACAACTTTTGTTTTATATGATAAAAAAATGATGCTAGCTCAAAACCCGTCTACAAATGTTAATCATCCATCTATATTACTAAGTACTACTAATATAGAAAAATCATACAATGAAATGAAAAAAAATGAGGTTGAAGTTGGAGAACTTATGATTATGCCTTATGGTAAAATGTTCTCATTCAAAGACCAAGATAACAATGAGTACTTATTAAGAGAAGATAAATAATAAAAAACTCTAATCATTAAATGATTAGAGTTTTTCTAATTGTATTTTTTAGTTTTTTTAGTGTGGTTTTGGTATAATATATACTAAAGACATGAAAGTATGCCAATAATAAGCTCTTTAATAAACTTTTTTATATCTGTTTCTGGTCCTTTGATAATTAATTTTTTGCTATTTTTTTTACATTCACTCATATAATCATCTCCTTTATATAACACGATGAAGTAATTATCTTAAACTTAATAAATAATATTTTCTAAATAAAAATATTATTTTTTGTTTAATAACTCTTTAGTTGATAAATATAAAAAAGTAGAGAAAATAATTAAAGAAATAGAACATAATACAATTCTCCATAAACTTCCAGAAAATAGAATTACATTTAAATTTAATGCTATAAATCCAAATGTAAAAATGTTTTGTGATAACCATTTAAATATTTTTTCCCTAAAACCTATACCCTTCATATTCATAGCATGCTCCTTATATGTCTAAAGTATGTTAATACTTTTTAATATGGTTTTTGATTATATTTAAATATTATCATAATAAAAATCAAATTCTTTAAAAATGGTCTGAAATATAGAATTTATGGACTAAAATATATCTCTCTATTTATATATATGAGTTAATTTAACAATAGGTTGATGAGTTATAGGATGCTCTTTACCTTCTTCAACCTTAAACTTATCATTTTCCTTAGGAATAATAGTTAAAACATTATCTTTATACTCTGATTTATCAAAATTTACACTATATCCTATTTTGCCTTTATGTCCATATAGATAACAAACTACTTTCTTACCATCCATAAATACCATCTGCATCATATCATCATTTTCAGCTTCAGTGATATTTAAAAACTTATATCCTACAGTATCATATATTTTTTCTCTAGGAGTGCTTGATTTAAATACATACGCCTTGTCCCACTTAATAGGAACCACCTTTGATAAATTTATTTCTTTAACTTTAGTATCTAACATTGTGAATTCTGCTGATACTTTCCCATAATTATCAACTAGTTGATTTAGATATTCCTTACTTTCTTCAAACTGTGTTATTTCACTAGATTTATCAACTACATTCCATTTATTATTCTTTTTTTCTAATTTTAAATTTATTTTAGAAATACACTCTCCATGATCTCCTGGTTGAGTAACTATAACATTTTTTCCTGACTTATTTTTATAATCATGTTGCTTTATCTGTTCATGTGTATGACCTGCAACAATTGCATCAATACCCTCAACTTGTTGTGCCAAATCTTGTATTCTATTTCCTGGGTGTTTTGGCTTTTTAGGTTTTTCCCCTGTATGTGTAACTACTACTATAACATCTGCCTTATCTTCTTTCATTACCTTAACCCATTTTTTAGCATCTTCTACTAAGTCATTCATGTATAAGTCACCATATCCATCTGCTTTATCAAAATCTTTTAAGTCCTCACTATCTTCTCCTACTTCTTTTATAGTAAGACCTAATATTCCTAATTTTACAGTTCCTTCATTAGTTTTAATATCTTTTATTACATAAGGTTTTGTGTAGTTCTCTCCATTTTTCTTATATGTATTTGCTGATAATACACTTATTCCTTGTTTTTCAAAGTCAGATATCATATTATCTAAATGAAATTTATTATTAGATACAAATTCATGGTTTCCAAGTGTTACAGTATCATATCCTACTTCTTTCATTTCTTTTGCAATAGGTGCTTCTATATATTGGTCTCTTTTTCTTCTTTCAAAATATTTATTCATATCTCCTGAAGCTTCAAATCCTCCATCAAAGAAGTCTCCTGCATCTACTAAAGTAATATTTTTATCTTTCTTTTTTTCATTTTCTACATAAGAAGATAATTCATATGGTATTACTCCATGTAAATCAGTTGTTGCTAGTACCTTTATATCTGTTGTTTTGGTAGAAGTACATCCTGATATTAATAGTGTTGTTAATCCTAATACTCCCAATATTGTCTTTTTCATAAACTCCCTCTTTTCCCCTTTTATAAACAATAAAAAATTCGCTTTGCTCAAGCTTAATAGTTGGCAATTATATTTATCCACAAGTCAGATAAAATATAATTGCCTTATATGTAAAATAGCCAAACATTATTAAATACTTTATTTTAACTTATCTATATAGTTTTTAGCTTCTAAAAGTTGTGAATTAGTTAATTCTCTGTATCTTTTTACAGCTTTTACTTCTTCACCATCTAAAATCATTTGTTTTAATTCATTGTCTATCTTTTCTATTTCCTCTTCAGTTAAGTTAACTTCACTTTTATTATTTTTAAGTGCCATTATATAACTAAATAGAAAACACATTGCTGATATAAAGTAAAGGATTCCTACAATAGTTTTCCCTCCTATTATATTAACAACAGCACATATAGAAAATAACATCACTAATACTATTTCCCACCTAAATAACCTTTTCTTCATTCTCCTCACTCCCATTTTATAAATAATATTTTTAATTTATAAACTAATATTTGGCTATAATTTTAATTATCTTCTTAAAAATCATTTACATAATAATCCATCTTATTTTTAACATATAAATTCTAATTTTAGTTGAAAAATGGACTAAAACATAATAAAAACGGATTGAAATAATCTTTATGTCTAAAAATAGGTCTAAAATTTATATTTAATACATAAAAAATACACACTAAAAATAGTGTGATTTTTATATGTTAATTATTTTTAATTTTTTATAATATAACTGCAAATATAACTTTTGCATCTTTATCCGATTTATTTTCCCAACGGTGATTTATACCTGCTGTTACTTTAACACTATCCTCTTTATTTAATACAAATTCTTCATCATCAAGATATAACAAAACTTCGCCTTCAAGTACATAAGCTATTTCATATCCACTATGATTTATATTTCCATTACTTGATGATGTATTTGGTGCAAGGGTCATAATTGCAAATTCAAAATTATCAGTTATTCCTGGGGCAAGTATTTCATAAATAACATCATCACTATTTGGAAGAATTACTCTTTTTCTATTGTCTTTTCTAACTATTAAGTCCTCTTTTACAACTTCTGATGTAAAAAATGTAAATAACGCTACATCTAAAGCTGATGCAATAGATTTTAATGAATTTACAGAAGGATTAGCAAGTCCTCTTTCTATTTGACTAAGCATAGATGATGTAACATTGGATAACTGTGCTAATTCTCTTATACTTAATCCTTTATTTTTTCTTATTTGTGATATTTTTTCACCTATATTTATATCTGACATTATAATCTCCTTATAAACAAAATCTTCTTATTTCATAATTTAAATCATTTTAATAAAATTATAGCTTTTAAATTAATTATAGCATAATAAATCAATAAAATTAAATTATATTTAATTAATTAAATTACATTTGACACCTTTAAGCTTATTGTATAAAATCATAGATAATAGCTTTGACAATAAAGGGGGAATACATATGACAATAACAACCTTAGGGGCAACAATAGGATTAATTGTAGCAATTATACTTATAATAAAGAAATTCGAACCATTTTATTGTTTAGTATTCGGAGCTTTAATAGGTGGATTAGTAGGTGGTGCAAATCTAGTTGAAACAGTTGAGTATATGGCTATTGGTGCAAAAGATATGGCACCATCTATACTTAGAGTAATGACATCAGGATTTTTAGCTGCCACATTGATAAAAACAGGAGCAGTTGAAAAAATTTCTGAGGAGATAATAAAACTTTTAGGACTTAATAAAGCTATTTTAGGAATTGTATTATCAGCAATGGTTTTAGCTGGTGTAGGAGTTGACTTAGATGTTGTTGTCCTTACAGTTGGACCTATTGGAATGTCTATAGGACACAAATTAGGATATTCAAAATTAGCAATACTTTTAGCAGCATTAGGGGGAGGAAAAGCTGGAAATATCATTTCTCCAAATCCAAATACATTAGCTGCTGCAACTAACTTTAATGTAAATTTATCAAGTGTTATGCTTGCAAATGTAATTCCTGCAATATGTGGAATTATAGTAACTACAATCTTAGCTAAATTATTAATTAATAAAGGTAGTAAAGTTGATATTGATATAAATATTGAAGAAGATGAGAATTTACCAAGTTTATTTGCGTCTTTAATTGGACCCATAGTTTCTATTGGATTATTATTTTTAGGAAATATATCTAGTATAGTTATAGATCCACTTGTAGCTTTACCTATTGGTGCTGTTGTAAGTATTATTGCTACTAAAAACCTAAAAAATACTAGAGAGTATATGTCTTTTGGAGTAGCAAAAATGCAAGGAGTTTGTATATTACTACTTGGTACAGGTACATTGGTTGGAATTATTCAAATGTCTAATTTACAACATAGTACTATAGGACTACTTGATATGCTAAATGTTCCACAATTTTTATTAGCACCTATTTCAGGTATGGTAATGTCACTTGCTACTGCCTCTACTACTGGTGGATCAACTATTGCATCATCAACATTCTCTCAGGCAATTTTAAGTTCTGGTTTATCTGGTGTTTCTGGAGCTGCTATGGTTAATGCCGGTGCTTGTGTATTTGAACATTTACCTCATGGTGCATTATTCCATGCAAGCACTCGAAGTGTCTCTATGGATATAACAGAAAGATTTAAACTAATTCATTATGAGATAATTATAGGTGTTGTTATAGTTGTAGCTTCAACTATAGTCCAATTAGTTTTAATGAACTTATAAATAAAAAGAGTGTATCTATTAAAATTATTTATTCTAAATGATACACTCTCTTGTATGTTATTTTTAATTAAAATTTAAGCTAATTTTTTATTTATTTAAGTTTATAGTAAACTCTTCACCTATTACTTTAAAATCATTACTACTTTGTCCACTTGTTTTAGATTCTTCTGTTGCATATGGAGTAAGTTTTAATTCCTTTGCATTTTCATTTACAAGACCATCTATACTCTCTATTTTAAATATACCCTTATCTCCTCTTAATCTAGACATATAGAATGTTACTTCATTTCCTAAATCATCATGACCTCTAAGTTCCATATTGTAATCAGTACCTTTTGAGTCTAGCGAGAAGTAAATCTTTTGACCTATATCATTACTTGTGTATTTTTCTAATTTTATATTTTGACCATTGTCAAATGTAAATGAATTATCTAACTTTATTTCCTTTGTTTCTGCCCTTAATTCATCACCATTAACTTTAAATTCAAATACCCAAGGTCCTCTTATATCTGTCTCTCCAATATGACCTCTGCTATATTTAATTTTTATATTTATATCTCCCTTTAAATCATTTTCATCTATGTTATCTAAACTATGTTCTATAACAGACTCCATACTGTACTCATCTAACTGACTAGCACTACCACTAGCACCCTCACTTACATTTCTTCCATTTATATAAACATCTCCATCTAGAGAAATGTCTCCCGCTCCACCTAATTTTTTATCACTTGTAGCAGTTGTTGAAACTATTAATTCATCATTATCTAAAATTACTTCGTTTAATTTAACTTTTATTCCATTTTTAGTTATACCTTGATTAACTACTGTTTTGTACTCAGCTATATCTTTTTTAATTCCTAATGCATTTGATATATCATATGCAATAACTCCTAATGTTTCAAATGCATATGTACCTAGGTTACTTCCTAAAATACCAAAACTTACTACTGCAACTGATGCTACTACAATACCTTTTTTATAAAAATCTTTTTTATTAACACTTCTTTTAAATTTATTTTTTATTTTCTTTTTTTCAAATTCTGTAAAGTCTTGTTTTTTATATTCATCTAAATCTATATTAGCCTCATTTAACATTTCGTATATATTATTTTTCATATTTTACCCTCTACCTTCCGAAGTTTTAAATATACTTCTAATTTTTGACTTTCCTCTAGATACTCTATTGTAAATTACATCACGCTTTAATCCAGTTTCCTTAGCTATAATATCTATTTCTTTTTCTTCTACATATAGTTTAAAAAATAATTTTTTATCTTCTTCTTTTAAACAATTTAATAGATTTTCTAAGTCTTTGTTTAATTCATTTTTAGTTAGTTCTATGTGAACATCATCTTCTGTTTTTAAGTCTAGTGTGTCTATATTCTCTTTTTCCAAATCTTTCAAATATTTTCTTTTGTAATCAATAGCTTTATATTTAGATATTCCACCTACCCAGTTTTTAAAGCTATTTTTACTTTCATCAAAGCTACCTATGTTATTCCAAATTCCAAGTAATATATCATTTATACACTCGTCCTGATAACTATCTAAATTGTATAAGTGTTTTCTTACAATTGATTTAATAATCCAACCGTAGTTATCGATTATATATTCTAAAGCTTTTTCATTTTTGTTTCTAAGCTGAAGAATAAAGTTATCTTCTTTTATTTTCATATCTATTCCTTTCTTCCAATAAGCTTATTGTACTTATCCGTACACTTAATACTTCGTGTTATATATTACTATATCTATCAAAAAATAAAAAAAGATATTTTTTCCTGTATGTTAATTATGAATAAAATATCATCAAAAAATAAAAAGAATTACCAATTCTGGTAATTCTCTTTATATTTATATAAAATTATATAACTTTATTTTTATCTAATATGGCTTTAAATTTATCAATATCTTCATTGTATATATACATTCTTTTAAAAGTTTTATTATCATATTTTAAAACTAACTCCCTATATTTTTTTCCTCTAAAAGAACTTTTAAAATTATAACTTTTAACACTTTCAAAACTATAGAATTTACCATCGTCTAAAATCAACCCTTCTTTATATAATATACCTTTCCTTGAGCTGGCTTTAGTATATATAAACATAATTAAAAGACATAATATCCATATAATACTATTTATATCAACTATAAAAAGAGATTGTTCTTCAAAAGGTACTTTAGAAAAATTCTCCATTATATACTTAAAATCTAAACTATAATCTACCATCATAAATATAATAAAGTATATCCAAAATCTATCTGTTACTTCAACTTCTTTGCAATATAAGTCAATTCTACCCGAAACCTTCTTTTTAGAAGCTTTCCTATAATTTACGCTCTTTATGCACATATATACAGTAGATATGGAAATTACAAAAATTAAGATAGTAAAAATATAAATATTTTCTATTATTAGAGATAAAATAAATAAACTTACACACAATACAACCAAAAATACAGTCAAATAAATCATCCTTTCTTAAATAACCTTCAATCTTAATGCTACCATCAAATTAATATTTAGTGATTAAAATGGGCTAATATATGCTTTTTATGGAGTAAAATAAAATAATTACTATTATAAGTAATTATTTTTTATATAAAACTATACAACTTTATTTTTATCTAATAAAGCTTTAAACTTATCAATATCCTCATTATAAATGCAGACAGTTTTGATATTTTTATCATCATAAGTTAAAACTAAATCTCTATATTTCATACCTTTAAAAGAAGTATTAAACTTATAATTTTTAACCTTATCAAAGCTATATAGCTTTCCATCACTTAAAATTAATCCTTCTCTGTATACTATCCCTTTCTTCGAATCAATTTTCTCATATATAAACATAATTAAAAAACATAGTGCCCATATAACACCATTTATAATAAATATAAATAGATATTGTTCCTTAAAAGAAACTTCAGAAAAGTTTTCTAATATATAATTAAAATTTAAATCATTACCTATACTTATTAATATAGGGAAATATATCCAACACATCCCTATTCCTTCTTGTCCTTTGCAATATAAATCAACTTTACTTGAAACTTTATTCTTAGATTTTTTTCTATAAACTATAGTATTTACAAGTATATAAATTATGCATATAGAAAAAGCACCAACCACTACACTAAAAAAATAAATATTTTTTAGTATTATAGATAAAAATAATATCCCTATTAGTAGGATAACTAAAAATATAGCCAAATAAATCCCTCCTTTTAAATAACTATCTACTTTAATACTATCATGAAATCGTTATTTGGTTATTAAAATGGACTAACATATACTTTTTATGGATTGAAATAAAAATAAAAAAAGAATTGCTATATTTGGCAATTCTTTTCTAATAATTCTTTAAATTTATCAATATCATCCTTATAAATGCATACAGTTTTAACAACTTCACCATTATAGGTTAAAATTAAATCTCTGTATTTCATACCTTTAAAAGAAGTTTTAAACTCATAACTTCTAACATTATCAAAAGTATATAACTTACCATTTTGTAAAATTAATCCTTCTTTGTATACTATACCTTTCTTTGAGCCAATTTTAGCATTTATAAACATAATTAAAATACATAATGCCCATATAAAACCACTTATGGTACACATAAAAAGAAACTGTTCTTTAAAAGTAACCTTATAAAAATTTTCTAAGATATACTTAAAATTCAAATTATCACATATTCTTAGGAATGTAGGCCATAACATCCAAAAAATAAACATTTCTCCTTGTTCTTTGCAATATAAATCACTTCTACTAGAAACCTTAGTCTTAGAAGTTTTCCTATCAATTATATTTTTTATGACTAAATATACTGAAAATACTGAAAATCCCAAAAATAATATAATAAAAAAGTAAACATTTTTAAATATAAAAAATAAAGCCGCTAGCCCTAGCAGTAATAAGATTAAAAATTTAATCAAATAAATCATCCCTTCTTAAATAACTATTCATCCTAATATTATCATGAAATCAATATTTAGTTATAAAAATGGACTAAAGTATATGTTTTATAGAGTAAAATAAAAAGTTATATTAATATTCATTATACGGTTCTTCATTCCATCTATCTCTAATATATAATCCTTCTACATTACATATGTATTTAACAATATCTATATTTCCATTTAATCCTAGATATACACCACTATATAATCCATTTATATCTAATGCTATTTCTAAATCTAGCATATATATAGTTAAGTGGTTTCTTTCTCTTAATGCTAATTTCATTAATAAATTTATAGCATCATAATCAAAATCAATTTCTTTAAAATCAAATATATGATCTTTTATTACCTTAAGGTATTTCAATTCTTTTCTACTTAGAACTTTTTTTAAATGTTTTTTATTCTCAGAGTGAAAATATCCATCTGATACTATCATGTCATTACTGTAACTCATTATAAGCAATAATGCTCTTAGAAATTTTTCTTCTTGCTTTAAATACCTTGTTTTATCTTTTTCTAAATCCCAAAAAGTATCTAATAGCCCATATGCAGATTCTGCATTCATTTGCATTGGAAAGCTATCTATCCCAAAGTATCTATTTTTTAAGACTTCCTTATCAGTTTCATCTACTTCTATATAGGGAAATTCTTCATATTCTTCATCAAAATAAAATCCAATAAAAACTTCCTTTAGTTTTTTCGTCAAATTTTTATATTTATTCATTTTATAGCCTTTCTAATAAATCTTTAAACTTATCAATATCATCCTTGTAAATATATAAAGTTTTAATAGCTTTATTATCAAAGGTTAAAACCAAATTATTATATTTAATTCCTTTCCAAGATGTTTTAAATTCATAACTTTTAACACTATCAAAGCTATATAATATACCATCACCTAAAAGAAATCCTTCTTTATACAATATCCAATTATTTGATTTAATCTTATCACATATGTACATAATTAAAGGGCATATCACCCATATAGAGCAACTTATAGTGTATATAAAAATATGTTGTTCTTTAAAAGGTATTTTAGAAAAGTTCTTTAAGATATAGCTAAAGTCTATATCCCAACTTGATATAATTATTGTAAACATCAATATAATAAGAAAAATTATTATTACTCCGGGTTCTCTACAGTATAAATCAATTTTACTAAAAGTATTAACCTTATAATTTTTTATATTAATTATACTTTTTATAGTATTATATACCATATATACAGAAACCCCAGTAAATAGCATAATAAAAATATATATATTTTTAATCGCATATAATAATCCTATTGATAACGCCATTAATAATGGCATAAAAGAGTTTTTCAAACAAATCATCCTTTCTTAAATAAATATTAATCTTAATACTATCATTAAATTAATATTTATTTATAAAAATGGACTAATATATGTTTTTTATGGATTAAAATAAAACTATATAGCTTTATTTTTATCTAATAACTCTTTAAACTTATCAGTATCATCCTTGTAAACATACAACTTTTTAACAGTTTTACCATCAAAAGTTAAAACTAAATCGCTATATTTTATCCCCCTACCAGATACTTTAAATTCATAGCTTTTTATACTATCAAAACTATATAACTTACCATTTTCTAAAATTAGCCCTTCTTTATATACTATCCCTTTCTTTGAGTCACTCTTCGAATATATAAATACAGTTAAAAAAAATAATATCCATATAAAACCAAATATGCTAAATACAAATGATAGTTGGTCTGAAAAAGAAACTCTAGAAAAATTTTTTACTATATATTTAAAATTTATATCATCGCCTGCAATAATAATAATATAAAAGAACATCCAAATACTATCTAATGCTCCAAATTCTTTGCAATATAAATCAATTTTGCTAGAAACCTTTCTCTTAGAATTTCTTCTAGAAACTATATTTTTTATAGACTCATATAACGAATATATAGTAAACCCAAAAAGTAATACAATAAAAAGATAAATATTTTTTATTATTATAGATAAAATAACTATCCCCATAAATAATAATCTTAAAAATGTACTCACGTAACTCACCTCTTATTAAATGTCGATTATTCTTAATGCTATCATAAAATCAATATCTAGTTATAAAAATGGACTGATATTTAGTTTTTTAGGACTAAAATAAAATTTTTGTATTTATTTTATATAAGTTGATATTGTAGACTTCTATATGAAATACTATGTCTATAGTTTTTCTACTATTTTCCTAATTTTGTAGTTTAATTACTTATATTTATATAAAAATACTAATCTAAAATAATAAATTAACTTTAAATAAAAAAATTTTTATATTTTTTCAAACAAAATAAAACTTCATTCGTATATATATGATGAAAGGAGATGAGGAAAGTTTTTAATATAGAAAGCATGATTTATGTTTATAAAGATGACATTTATAAACTTTGCCTTAAATTAAGCGATAATAAAATTGATGCTGATGATCTTTTCCAAGATACTTGGTTAAAGATATATAATAATTTTCATAAATTAGAAGAACAAAAATCTGTAAAGAACTGGTTATACACCATTTGCATTAATACTTACAGAGACGAATATTCAAAAAAGAAAAGATGGCTAAATGTTATAACAGATTTTTTCGACTCTAAAATTAAACATGAAGTTATGGAAAGCCAAAGCTTAGATATAGATGAAACGGAATCTATTGTATTTAATAGCATTGAAAAGGAAGTAATTCAAAATCTTATAAAGGATTTAGACGAAAAATATAAACTTCCAATAATACTATATTATTATTTAGATTATAGTTATAGCGATATTGCTAATGTTTTAAAAATTCCAATTGGAACTGTAAAATATCGACTTAATAATGGAAAGAAACTACTTAAAGAAAAACTTAAAAGTATTTAACAAGGAGGTACATAATGAAAGATAATGAATTTGATATATTCATTAAAAATAGTTTAATAGATGAAGATGATTTAAAACCAGAAAAGGCTTTAATAGAAACAACTAAAAATTTAATTAAAAAACAAAAAAAGCATGATTTATTGATAAATAAAATTTATGTACTTTGCTTAAGCGTTGTATGTTTATTATTCTCAATTAAAGCAATTAATTTATCTATTCAAAGTGGAAATGTTATTATGAAAAATAGCTTAATTTTCGGTATTTTAGCTACTTTAATTTTGAATTTCGTTTACAGACGTGAAATAATAACTTTTCTTAAAATAAAAGGAGAATAAACATGGATACACTAACTTTAGCCATTGTATTTTACATTTTATATCTTATAACAAAGTTATTAATAACATTTGATGTATATAAAGATGCAAAATCATTAAATTTAAAGCCCTATATTTGGGTCCTAGTCTTAATGTTATGCCCCAATTATATTGGTTTTGTATTTTACTTAATTATTAGGACTATAAAAATTACTAAGACAGTTGATGAAATGGAGAAAAATATAAATATGAAAAATTTTAAAATACCAGTTTTATTAGTCATATCAATTTTACTTCTTGGAAATGCTTATTATTTCTTGGGTAATTTCTTTAGTGATGTATCTAGCTCTAAGTTTAACAGCTACCAAGATGCAAAAACTACAATTGAACATGGTTGGATTCCAGATAATATTCCAACTACTGCAAAAGAAATTTATGAAGTACATAACTTAGATACAAATATAGGTAATGGTACTTTTAAATTATCTGAAACTGAAGCTAAAAAATTCGTTTCAACATTAAATCCAATTAAAAAAGATGCAGTACTAAAGATGCAAAGTATTGAGAAAAAATGGTGGAACAAAGAAGAAATTAAAAATGATATTGAAAGTAATAAAGTAATATTAGGAGAAAAAGATGATTTTATTTATGCAGTTAATCCAAATGGTACTGTATATTTCTGGTTAAAAAAATAAATCTGTAAGGACAGTTATTAAAATTAACTGTCCTTACAGATTTTTTAATTTAATACAGATTCTTTACAATCTATATCTTTATCATTTTTATCTTTATCTTTTACATAAATTAATGATATTACTAACCCTACTAATATTATAACTGTTGCTATTTTGAACGATGTATTCATACCCTCTATTTCTGCTAAGGCTTTTGATGTACTTAGGCTCTGTTTTGTAACTGTAGTCATTACAGTTATAAGTATAGATGAACCTATAGCACCAGATACTTGACGTACAGTGGAATTTATAGCACTACCATGTGATATTTCTTCTTGCTTTAGTGAATTTAATCCCCATGTTGTAACTGGCATTAATAAAAGTGTTATTCCTATCATTCTTATTGCATACATAATTGTTAAAATTGATATTGATTTAGTTGTTGTTAATGTAGAAAGTTCAAATGTCCCTAATCCTAATAACAAACAACCTAATATAGCTAACACTCTAAATCCATACTTATCTAGTATATTACCTGCAATAGGACTTAAAATTATCATTGCGATAGAACCTGGTAGCATTATTATTCCTGGCACCATAGCAGACATATCTCTTACTGATTGTATATATATAGATATAATAATAGAAGCAGATGTCATAGCTGTATATACTATTATAATTAATACTGTACTTATTACAAAATTACGACTTTTAAATACTCTAAGTTCTAATAACGGCTCTTGTACTTTTAATTGTCTTCTTACAAATAACACAAGTGATACGATACCTATAATTAGTGGAATATATGTTAATGGGCTGATTATAGAATAAGCACCTATATTAGATACTCCAACTAAAATACCTCCAAATCCCAAAGTAGATAAAATTAATGATACGATTTCAAGCTTAGATTTTTTAACTTCCATTATACTTCTTAAGAATAAAAATGCTAATACTATATTAGCTAATGTAATAAAAGCTAATATATAAAATATTACTCTCCATCCTAAATTATCGATTATATATCCTGCTGCTAATGGCCCTATAGCTGGTGCTACTCCTAT
The DNA here is from genome assembly GCF_017590215.1 of Clostridium sp. CCUG 7971. GTDB lineage: Bacteria > Bacillota > Clostridia > Peptostreptococcales > Peptostreptococcaceae > Faecalimicrobium. Next base: position 68,996 of record NZ_JAFFPK010000037.1, on the reverse strand, counting down.
TACAAATCCATAAATACCCATTGCCTTACCACGCTCTTCTTTTGGGTATAGATTAATCATAGCAACTTGAACCGATTGCATTATTATACCAGCACCAACAGCTTGAAGTACTCTAGATACTATCATAATCCCAAAGTTCTTAGCAAATATAGATATTATACACCCTACTAAGAATAAAGACATTGATGTAATAAATAAGTTTTTGATAGAAAACCTATTTATTAAATAAGCTGTTGAAGGAATCATAATGCCTAAAACAAGCAGATAAACCGTTGTTAGCCATTGTGCTGTACCTGCGTCTACACTAAAAGTACACATTATACTTGGTAATGCTGATGTTAATACAGTTTGAGTGAGTGATGTTATTAGAGACCCCATCATTAATACTAATATAATAAGATTTCTAGTTTTTTTATTATCTATCATTGCTGTCGTCCCCTAACTGATACTTTATACTTTTTAATTCATTTACTTCTCTCTTTAACGATTCTTCTTTTTCTAGATATGCTATCATTGCATCCATCATTAATGAATTATAATTTTTTAATTCATACTCTTTTCCAATGTTAAAATAGCTTCATTAAATTTTCTATTTAATCCATTATTTTCTATCCTATTTTTAATATCTTTAATTACTTTTAAAAATCTTTCATGTAAATCTAACTCTATTTTTAATTCACTATCTATTCCTACTGTAAAAAAATATTTTCTTTTATAGTACATTTATTATTTTTTAAATTTTCTACATTTAAATCTATCTGCTTTAAAGTAAAGTCAAATATATAATCTTTATCTAATTCTTTTTTGTTTAAACGATAAATTAAGTTAAATTCATGAGTTATACTATCAATTACAAATATAAGTTCCCATATAAATGGCTTAATCTCTTCTCCATATATCTCAATTAAGCTATCATAGTATACTTTTACTAATTTAGATTTAATTATATTTTTTATTTCTTCAACTGGCTTTCCATTTATCGCTGAAAATGATCCTAAAATGTATAAATTAAAATACCTATTTGATTCTAAATATTCTAATACAATATTTATTTTTGACTTTAATTTTTCTTTAGGTGTTTTTTGAATATCTTCATCTATTAATCTAGATTTACTAAGAAATTTATCACTTGAATAGCGTAAGATCTCCTCTACTAGGTTTTCTTTAGTAGAAAAGTATTTATAAAATGTTGATTTTGATATTTTACATTCTTTTACTATATCATCAATTGAAGTATATTTGACACCATAACTATTAAAACATTTTTGTGCTACATTCATTATTAATTCTTGCTTTATATCCATTATAAACCTCCAAAATAACTTTACAAAACTGACAAGTACTATCGAGTACTAACCAGTACTCAGTGGTACTTGTTAAGTATACAGTACATTTTTTCTTTAGTCAATTACATAATATTAGCATTTCAAGATAATAAAAGATTAATAATTAAAAAGGACTAAGCCAATACTGACTTAATCCTTTTTAATATGGTAACTATTTTAATAATGAAATTTTTGTATTAATTACTTCTGGCTCTCTTTTAAATAAGAATTCACCTTTTCTAACAGAACAATTAACTCCAACTCTTTCTAGTATTGCATCAAATTCATTTTTTGCATTTAATACTATAAAGTTGGCATCTTTACCTTCTGCTATACCATATTTATCTTCTATATGAAGAGTTTTAGCTCCATTTACTGTAATTAAGTCTAGAGCATTTTTAATTTCTTCAAATGACATCATATGGCAAATATGAATTCCTGCATCAAGAATATTCATTAAGTTTCCATTTCCAAGTGGATACCATGGATCTGAAATTGAGTCTTGTGCAAAACAAACATTAATACCTGCATCATTTAATTCTTTAACTCTTGTAAGCCCTCTTCTTTTTGGATATGTATCATATCTTCCTTGTAAATGAATATTTTCAGTTGGGCATGATATAAAGTTAAGTTTCGATAATGCTAAAAGTTTAAATAGCTTAAAAGTATATGCATTATTGTAAGAGCCCATAGCACAAGTGTGACTTGCTGTTGTAAGCTCTCCTATTCCATTCATATAAGCTTCCGCAGCTAATAGTTCAAGGAATCTTGATTGTTCATCATCTGTTTCGTCACAGTGAATATCAATTAACTTGTTATATTTCATAGCAAGTTCTACAGTTTTCTTTACAGATTTTTCTCCCATTTCTCTTGTGAATTCAAAGTGAGGTATAGCTCCTACTACATCAGCACCCATTTTTAATGCTTCTTCTACTAATTTATCCCCATCTTTATATGAATACATTCCCTCTTGAGGAAATGCTATGATTTGTATATCAACAACATCTTTTACTTCTTCTTTTAATTCCATAATCGCTTTTAAACAAGTAAGCTTTGGATCTGTTACATCTACATGTGTTCTAAGATATTGAGTTCCATATAAAATCTCTTTTTTTAGTGCAATTCTAGCTCTGTCTTTTATTTCATCTATTGTCATATTTGATTTTGTCTCAGACCATCTTTGAATTCCTTCAAAAAGAGTTCCTGTTCCATTATTTGCACCAGCCATACGAGCTGTATATACATAATCTAAGTGAATGTGTGGGTCAACATAAGGTGGAACAACTAGATTTCCTTCTAAATCATAAGTCTCTACATCTTTATATTTTTGTGAAAGATTTGGACCTATTTCTTTGTATTTTCCATTTTCAACAAGTAAATCAACTAATGTTTCATTTCCTTTTAATCTAGCATTTTTAAATAATATTACTTTCATTTTAATAATCCCCCTTCTATTATTTTTAGCTATTTTATTAGCGACATTCAAAGTCTAACATGAAAATATACACTAGTCATTGTACTAACCATACAATAAAATTTTAATATGACTGTGCACATAAAGAACATATTTTAGGAGATTTATTTGTATTTTTTGCACATTGTATATAAAATTTTATAAGTATATACTAATTAGTGCGATGACACTTCTTGAAAGTTGAAAGCTCATTGTATAAAATACTTAGAAGAAATTTTTTAATTAAAAAGGGGGACGTTATTATGTACGAAAATGTTAAAATGAGAAACATGACATGGCAAGAATTTGCTAAGAAAAAAGATGATGTAATTATATTACCAATAGGTGCTACAGAGCAACATGGACCTCATCTACCTACTTGTGTAGATGCTGTATTAGCAGAAGAATTTGCTTATCGTATAGCTGAAAAAATTAATGGTGTAGTTGCTCCAACTCTTTCTTATGGTTATAAATCAAAACCATTAAGCGGTGGTGGTCCATTATTCCCAGGAACTATTGACTTAAATGGAGCTACATTACAAGCTTTAGTAATGGATATAATTGATGAATTTGTTCGTGATGGATTTACAAAAATATTTATTTTAAGTGCTCACTTTGAAAATGAAGCATTTATAGTAGAAGCTATGGATTTATGTTCTGCAAAATATGGAGACAAAGTAAAACTTCTTCTTACTAACTGGTGGGATCCAATGTCACCTGATGTAATTGATAAAGTTTTTGATGAAGTACCATTCCCAGGATGGGCTCTAGAACATGCTGCTGTTACAGAAACATCTTTAATGATGTATTTTGCACCAGAACTTGTTAGAGAAGATAAAATATTAGATACAGAAAATGCTAGTCCAGCAACTTACTTTAGATATCCTATAGAAAAAGATATCGTTCCTGAAACTGGAATACTTGCATCAGCTAAATCATCTTCAGCTGCAAGAGGAAAAATAATTGTAGATGATGTCATTCCAAATATATTAAAAATAGTTGAAGAAGCATTCAAATAAATCTTTATAGAAAGAAGTAGGTAAATTTATGAAATTAAAAGGAATATTTCTAACAATGCTATCTTCTATTACCTTTGGTTTTGCCTTTACCTTAGGACCTATGACATATGGTGCTGGAGGAAGCAATCCTGTAACATTAACTTTTTTAAGAAACTTTTTAAGTTTACCCTTTTTATTACTAATAGTTTTATTTTTGAAAATTGATTTAAAAATAACAAAAAATCAACTTAAAAACTTAGTAATATTAGGATTTGTTGGAAATGCAATAACAACATTAATGCTAAATATAGCTTTTGCTCATGTAGATGTAGGAATAGTAACTCCTATACACTTCACTTATCCTATATTTGTAACACTTGGATGTGTACTATTCTTCCATGAAAAACTGAGCAAACAAAAAATTATAGCATTAATTATAGCTATGTGTGGTATAGGATGTTTCTTTATTGAATCATTAAATTCTGCTTCTTTTGATTCATCTACGTTACTTGGATTAATTTTAGCAGTTGCTTCAGGAGCATTTTATGCATTCTATATTATATTTATGGACAAAAGTGGTCTAAAAGGTGAATCTCCATTTAAAATAACATTTTATGTAGCAATTGCTTCAAGTATAGGTATGTTTATCTATGGTATTTTTACTAATGAACTTGTTTTATCTACGCTAACAACTAAATCATGGATTATATCTGCAGTATTTGCATTTTTATGTACAGTTGTTGCCCTATCACTGTTACAAGTTGGTATAAAATATATTGGAGCAAGCGAAGCAGCTGTTATAAGTACTTTTGAACCTATAACAAGTGTAATATTTGGAGTGTTATTGTTAGGTGAAAAGATAACACCTATAAAAATTGTTGCATGTATATTAATTTTTGCAGGAGTCTTAATATTATCTTTTGCAAAAGAAAAAAAATCAGAAACTAAAGAGGAACTGGAAGTTTAAAATTAACCCCTATGTATTATCATAGGGGTTTTTTATTTTGAAGATTAATAAATTCATAAATTAATATGCTATTAAAAAGTTCTAAATCTATCATTGCATCATCTAAATCTATTTTTAAAAGATCTTTGATTGTTGACAATCTGTAAATCAATGTATTTCTATGAATAAAAAGCTCTTGGGAAGTCTTTAATAAATGTCTATTATTTTGGAAATAACATTTTAAAGTTCCAATTAAATCCATTCCATGATTTTTATCATGCTCTAAAATAGGACCCAAGTTTTCATAACAATATTGCTGAATTTCTTTAATATCAGCCAATTCTACTAGCCATCTAACAATTCCCAATTCCTTATACTTAATAATTTTTGAATCTCTATGGCATATATCAATCATAGACAAAGCTTTAAAAGCTTCTTTGAAACTTTTTTTTATCTCTGAGTTTGTTTCTCTTATACGACTAAAACTTAAGCTAATTTCAACTTCTGAATATTTGGAACTTACAAGATTAAACACCGCTTCAACAGTTTCTAATGACTTATTTCCTTCATTATAATCATTTGAAAATATTAAAAACATCAAGTTATTTGCATATTCCATAGGAATTAAGGTTTGATTTTCTATGTTTAATGCCTCTTCTAATGAATGAATTATATGTTTACTAATTTGCTCTAAATCATAGGAAACATTAGATATATTTTCTATTTTAAATATACATATATAGTGAAAAGGTCTTAATTTTATATTATAAAATTCTGCTAGAGCATGTATATCTTCATGCAACTGGTCTTGTGAAAAAATAATTGATTCAAAAAAATGCTTTGCATTCTTTTTTTCTTCATGTTTTTGTTCTGATTTAAATAAGATTTCTTGTGTAATATCGATTAATTTAATATTCCAAGGCATTATAAATACAGGAAATTTTTCTTCATCTGCCCTATCTAACACATCTTTAGGTATGCTATTTATATCCTTATCATCAATTAAAATTACAATTCCAGAAAGCTTTTTATCAATACATTCTTCTATCAATAACAAAAAGCTATTATCATCCTTTTTTATATCTGTATAAATAACAAATATCAACTCTCCCCCATAAAGCCACTGGGAAATAGATTCTGTCATTCTTACATAAGGCCAAGATATTTCACGGTTTAACCCCTTCTCCCCAGCTAATAGCTTTGCTTTTGAAAAATTTTTAAGTTGAAATAAATCCCTACAACAAAGAGCCATAAAACTATTCCTTCTTTCTTCATTTGTTTTGTTACATTTTGTTAGATAATTATCAATTCTAATTATATTACAAATTTTAAATTGGTACAATTATCCATATAGCCTTAAAAATGAATTAAATAATTATACTGTTTTTCTTATTGAAATCTTGTACCCTAAATTAACTATTAAGTTATATAAAATATTAGCTTTTGATTTGCTTAATCTAGTAATTATTGATTTTAAGGAATAGAAATTTCTTCTAAACCACATATATCCATCAAACAATTCCTCATCACTCATATTCTTGGGTTTAAATGCTACTCTAGTCTTTCCATTATAATATGACCAATCATCAGTTAATAATCTATGTTCTTTTTTTAATTGATAATATAGTGGTGTTTTAGGAAGTGGTGTTAGTATACTAACTGTAACTCCATCAATTCCCAGGAAATTACACATATCTAGAGTTGTTTTAAATACGTCTTTTGTATCAGTATCAAATCCAAATATTATTCCTGCTTGTATACAAATTCCATATTTATGAACAGAATCTATCAACTCTTTATATTTATCTACATTGTTTAATCCCTTATTTACACTCTGTAGAGTTTCTTTTGAAAAAGACTCTAATCCAACAAAGAAATAAATGCATCCAGCTTTTTTAGCTAACTTTAACAATTCCTCATCCTTGCATCTTTCTAAAGTAACCTGAGCTGCCCACTTTTTATTTAATTTACTAAGTTCTTTTAATAATTCTTTTGCATACTCAATATCTCCAAAGAAATTATCATCCCAAAAAACAAAAAACTTACTTTTACTACTTTTGATATCCTCTATTACTTCATTTATTGGTCTTTTCCTAAATGAGTCTTCATATATTTGTTTTAGATTACAATAAGAACAACTATAAGGGCACCCTCTTGTTGCAAAAACAGCACCTTTAGTAAACCATCTTCCTTTTATTAAATCTCTTCTTGGTATTGGAATTTGCTCTAGTGAGGGAGTATCTAAACATCTATATTCACTATCATAATTTCCATAATAAAATTCTTCTAAAAACCTTGGCCAACTATCTTCAGCCTCCCCTATAATTACTACATCACAATGTTCTTTTACTTCCTCTGGTAAAAGAGTTGCATGAGGTCCTCCAAAAACAACTTTACTCCCTTTACTTTTAAATACTTTTGAAATGTTATAACAATGAGGTGCATTTGCAGTATTAACTGTAATTACAACTAAATCATAATACTTTTCAAAAGGTATTTTTTGATTATACTCATCTATTAATGTAATTTCATACTTGCTTTCATCAATAAATGCTGCTAGATATGGCATTGTTATTTGTATAAAATTGTTCATCTGCCTTTTTCTAAACCTATTAATCTCCTTGTTTTCAGGAGTTATCATTAATATACTTTTTTTCATATCTCCTCCAAATAATGCTTTATTACATATGTCTTGTTATAAATTTACTCTTTATTCCATTTGCCGTATCATCATCTTATAATAACATAATTTTTAATAATAAAAACCGTATCACTTATTTGTGATACGGTTTTACATAACTAATCTATTAAACTTAACACTATTGTTTATATATTAAATTTAAATGCAAAACTTTTTCTCATATAAATACATAAAAAATTTAAATACTGTGGAACATATAAGCTTAAGAGCTTATATAAATAATAACTCATAATTGCTGCCACACATACAATTAAAAGGTTAAATATCATATTATTTACTCCTATATTTGCTGGTATGTTTACTGGTATACTAGGAATAAATATCGATAAAACTGCTAAAATAAAGGCTATGAAAAGTGCTAAATTTACTAAACATAATGCTAAAATTACAAGACCAAAAGCCAATACTAAAGGCATTATTATCATTATATTTAGTACTCCAATTATAAAGTTAGCACATGTATATATAAGTTTATTCTCTATCATTGCAGACCTCACCACAAACTTCAACCTTTTTCAGGCTACTAAAAATTTTTTTAGACATAAGTGCTATTACACCAGAAAATAAAGTGGTTACGAATATAATTATATGTGTATCGTTTTTAAGTGCCTCAAATAAATACCCATATATAATTTGCCCAATAGGTGTTGCACACATTGTCATCGCTAAACAAAATGAAATAACTTTTCCTGTAAGATGAGTAGGTGTTTCGCTTTGAATGAAAGTCAATACTTGAATACTAAATAAAGTAGATACAGCCATTATTAAGAAACAACAAGCCGTAACAACAACATAAGAAATCATAGGAGTTACATTAAACATAAGTACAGTACCTATTGGAATAAGAGCTAATATAGCAACTAATAATATTATATGACTATGATAAATCTTAATTTTATTTGCTAAGATCCCTGTCATAATTCCACCACATAGTCCACCAAAGGCTAACATACCTTGAGTTACTCCATAGGCTTGACTAGACATATTTAATATTTGAGTAATTATAACTGGAATACCAATCATTATCAAAGAACTTAAGAATAAGTTAAAACAAAGTATTATACCAATAGTTTTAAAAATTACTGGCTTATCTTTAAATATAAAACTTAAGCTAGTTAGGAAATCTTCTTTTACAATAGAAAAAGCACTAGATGTAGTTTCTTGCTTTGTGTAAGGTATTGTTATAAATATTTCCATAATAGCAGATACAAGGAAACAGATTATACTCGCTATTAATATAGGCATCAATCCATAAAATCCATATAAAATACCACCAATTACAGGACCTAATAAACCTGCAAGTGAGCTAACTTGATTTATAACAGCATTTCCTGGTAATAAATTGTCTCTATCTACTAAAAGTGGAATACTAGCTTGAACAGCTGGTTGATAAGCACCTTGTATTCCATATAAAGCCATCAATGTAACTATTAACATAAATACTAAATTGAAATTTCCAATAGAAAGTGAAAAAACAGTGATTAATAATGCAGTTAGAAAATCTAAGATTACCATAATGTTCCTTTTATTAGCTCTATCTGCAATAATCCCACCAAAAGGAGTTACTGTGATCATAGGAATTAGAGAACACGCAGATACGGCACCAAATAAAGCGGCAGAGTTTGTAGTATCTAAAAGATAAAGTGGTAATGCAAACCTTAAGATTGAATTTCCAAATATAGAAATAATTTGACCTATTACCATTAGAGTAAAATTTTTGTTAAAAAGTTTTGTTTTATTATTCAATTGAACAACCTCCATATATTAATATTATAATTCTTAATTTTAAATACATTCGTTCGGTATGTATAAATATAAAATTAAACTGCCACTTTGGGCAGTAATTTTTAATACAAACTTCTTTAGTTAAAAATATTGTCTAACTAATTTTAAATTTATGCATAAACCACATAAAATGTTCTATATTTTTACTTTCTTTCTCTTTCAATAATAGCTCTATATCTTTCTAATACTTCAAGAACGCTATCATCTAACACAGGAATACCTAAGTCTGATATTAATTTTCTAAAGAAGATAAACTTATTTTTAAATTCTTCTTCTGTAGAATGAAATATAGCCGGATTTATCCATATATTCATTAAAATCATGAATGCCTCTGCAACTTCTTTTGGATTATTACTTACTATTGATCCATCTTTTATACCTTCTCTAATAATAGGCTCTACAAGGTTCGGTACAATACTTTCTACTGTATTATAAAGTTGTTGAGTTAAAAATCTAGGATTTTTCATTAAATTAGGTGCTGCAGTAGCTAGTTTTTCTTGACCAGGATTTTTTAAAGAAATAAGTAATATCTGTTTAAGCTTTTCTAATCCACTGTAAGATGTAGACTCTTTTACTTCTAAAAGCTTGCTATCTGATGAATCATAAAGTCTAGGTATAACAGCTTCTATTATTTCTTCTTTAGACTTAAAGTGGTGATAAATAGCTCCTTTGCTTAAATCTCCCAAAGCATCTACTATATCCTGAATAGTAGTGTTATCATATCCTTTTTCTAAAAATAAGTCCATTGCTGCATCTAGAATACGGTTTATAGTAATCTCAGGATTTTTATTTCTTGCCATTTCTATCCTCCTTTACATACTTTCGTTCGGTATGTAATAAGCATAGCAATTAATTTTTACTATGTCAACGACAATTTAAAATAAAACCGTATCACTTATTTGTAATACGGTTCTCTATATCTTATTATGCGAAGCTTATTTTCTTTTATTTCTTCAAATTTGTCTTATCGTTTATTTAATTTTCATTAAGGTTTATTCAAATAATATACTCGCTAGTATCCTTTAAATAAGACATTTATAATATTAATATTTTTTAGAATAATAATTTGCTACAAATATCCATGTTATTAATTGGCCTAGAACTAAAACTGATAATACTAAGCTTATTTCTTTATATCCTAAAAGTGCTGCTAAAAGTATTGCTCCACACTCAATATAAGAAAATATAAAATAAACCTTCGCACTAGTTTTTTCTCTTAACAATATATTTCTTTCATCGTTTTCAATTAGTTCAATTTCTTCAGTTTTTTCATGATTTTTATAGTTTTTCAAACCTAATACAGTATTTCCTAATCCTACTGCTGTAAATCCACATCCCATGCCAAATACTGTACTTCCTAGAGAATCTTCCGGTAATGCACCAATTAATGATATTATTAAAAGTACAACTCCTACTACTAATAATATACTTGAATATATAATATTCTTCTTTACTGTATTCATTTATTCTTCCTCCTCAAATATAAATACTTCTTCAATTATACAGCCAAAAATAACAGATATTTTCTGAGCTAGCATTATAGATGGATTGTACTTCCCATTTTCTAAAGATATTATTGTCTGTCTTGATACCCCACACATTTTTCCTAGCTCTTCTTGAGTGATTTTTCTTTCCTTTCTTAGTTGTTGAATGTTATTTTTCATACTAACCCTCTTTCTATAAAAGTAAACTAAACTTTACATTTTTAGTATAGTTTACTTTACATTTAATGTCAACTATACTTTACATTTAATGTCAACTATACTTTACATCTATATTAAAATTAGAATATAATAATAATTTTTTATTTTTATAAAAAACACACTTATCTATATAAATTGTGATATAATCTAATTAAATTAAAAATATAAAAAATTCCGAAAATTTAAAAAAGGGGGATGTTGTATGGTATTATTCAATCCGGTAGTAATATCTATTGCAGTTATGATAATACTTTGTTTGTTAAAATGTAATGTATTATTATCTATACTAATATCCGCAATAGTAGCTGGGGTTTGTTCAGGAATGCCTATAGCAGATGCAATGTCAACACTAGTTTCAGGTATGGGTGGAAACGCAGAAACTGCATTAAGTTATATTTTACTTGGTGCACTAGCTATAGCTGTAAGTAAAACAGGTTTAGCTTCAATATTAGCAAGAAAAATCTCTAAAGTAGTAAAAGGAAAAAAATTAACATTAATATTATTAATCGCATTTATATCATGTTTTTCTCAAAATCTTATCCCGGTACATATAGCCTTTATACCAATCTTAATTCCATCATTATTAAAACTTATGAATAAATTAAAAATAGATAGAAGAGCCGTTGCATGCGCATTAACATTCGGATTAAAAACACCATATATAGCAATTCCAGTAGGATTTGGTCTAATATTTCAAAATATTATTAGAGATCAAATGATTGCAAATGGAATTGATACTACAACAAACATGGTTACTAGTGTAATGTGGATACCAGCAATAGGTATGATTTTAGGATTACTTATTGCAGTATTTATAACTTATAGAAAACCAAGAAACTATAAAGATGTAGCAATAGACGGAATAGATGAAAATGAAATAGATGAAAAAATGACAAAGAGACACTGGTGTGCACTTTTAGGTGCTGCAACTGCATTTTTTGTGCAAATTAAAACAGGTTCTCTGCCACTAGGTGGCCTTTGCGCAATTATTGTACTATTTTTAACAGGCGCTATTAAATTCAATGAAGTAGATGATTTATTAGATGGTGGAGTTAAAATGATGGGGCTTATAGGATTTATAATGCTTGTAGCTGCAGGATACGGAAGTGTATTAAGAGAAACTGGTTCAGTAGAAGCTTTAGTAGCTTCAGTAACAGGTATTGTTGGAGATAGCAAGCTTATAGGATCAATACTTATGCTTTTAGTTGGCCTATTAGTAACTATGGGTATAGGAAGTTCTTTTGGTACTTTACCTATAATAGCTGCAATATATTGCCCATTAGGACTTAGTTTAGGATTTAGCCCACAAGCTATCATATTATTAGTAGGGGTTGCAGGTGCTTTAGGTGATGCTGGATCTCCTGCTTCAGATAGTACTCTCGGACCAACTGCAGGTCTTAATGCCGATAAACAACATGATCATATTTGGGATACTTGCGTTCCTACATTCCTTCACTATAATATACCACTTTTAATATTCGGTATTATAGGATCAATGATGTTATAAGATTAGGTTTTCTATAGTTAAATCTAATTATTAATTTAAATAAAAAACCGTATCACTTACTTGTGATACGGTTTTTATTTTATACTACAAATGGTCGTATTTTACTCTATCACACTAGATTTTTAGTATTTCTAAATAATAATATCATTTATACTGTAAAATTGTTAAAGTTTAATATTGTATAAAGTAAATAAGAGTCATATAAACAAAAGTCCCTTCTTAATTAACCTTCTATTTCTACTAAGATTTGTTGTGCTTTTTGTATTACATTATCAAATGTCGTCTGCTTAAATCCAAGCTCAACCGATTTTTTATAAAATATTTTTGACATTTCTATATCTCCATTAACATTTCCTAGTATGCTAAGATTAAAATATGGTAATCAATATAGTGAGTCTATTTCTATAGCCTCATTAAAATACTCATTTGCAACTTTTAAATCTCCTAATTCTAAATATGCTACTCCTAAATTATTTAATGTCATTGCTTCTATATCTTTACTATAAATACCCCAAGAAAGGAATATTAGCTTCTTTTTCCAATTATTTAGTCTTATATCTTCTATAAATTCTTTACTATATTTAATACTTTTCATATAATCCTTTTTATTTAATAGTTTTCTGCCTTTAAAATGATTTCTATAATAATATCCTTGAACTCTACCTGGAATAAGTAAAATTATAGATATAATAGGCATTAATATTATAAAATCATATATAAATAGTATTAACATTGCCAATATACTCAAAATTGATAAAATGCCTATTATTAAAATATATTGTATCTTGGATTTTTTGACTCTATTAATAAAAATCTCCTCCTTAAAAATTTAAATTTATGGTTTATTCATACAGTAAACCAATTATTTTTCAAAATACTTATCTCCTTATAAATTTTATATACTATGCTTAGCAGTTCTTTGTACATATAAGTTTCTCTATCTTTCCTTATTTGATTTAAATATACGTTAATTGTATAACATTCTTTAACTCTCTATATAATCTATTTTAATAGATATATTATTATAAAAAAAAGAAGAGTTATTTTTAAACTCTTCTTTATATATTAATCTAATATTATTATTTTATATGGTTCACTTGATTTTTTAATTGTTCAAACGCTGTCTCATTTCCATTTCCTCCAACTTTTGTTAGTTGCTTTGAAAATGTATAATAAAGTGCTGTAGATTGATTTTTATCTAATCCATTTGGACTTACTAACATTACTGGTGCATTTTGTTTTGATGCTAATACCCCTACTGATAATGCATCTATTAAATCATTTGGACTTCCATAACCATTTTTAGCTACAAATATATTGTTAAGTTCTGTTTGGTTATTATGATTTGTATTTGAGAAAAATCTCTCTATTATATTTAAGTTAGTTAAGTTTCTATTTGACCCCGCTATTCTTACAGGATTTTTAAGTTCTGTTATTAAATTATCTGGAAGCACTGTTGTTCCTCCTATAACATAACTTGTTGCTATATTATTATTCTTTATATAATTCTCAAATGTTTTAAGACCATTTCTAGGTGAAGTATAAACTATTGCCATATTATCTCTTGCACATACTGGTGCTATACTTACTGCATCTGCAAATCCATTTTCTCCATTTACTACTGCAATTTTATTTACATTATTTAATTTATTTGCAATAGCAAGTGAAGTTTCATATCTATCTTTACCAGATATTCTTTCAACTGTTACACCCATTGATTTTAGTTCATTAACTATATTTTCACTAATAGCAGTAGTTCCACCTATTGCATAAACTTTTTTGACACCTAATCTCTTAAACTCTGCTTTTGTAGCTTGATTTAAACTATTTGAATTACTTAACAATACTGGAGCATTCTCTTGCGCTGCAAATGGTGTTACTGATAATGCATCTGCTAATGAATTAGCATTAACTAAAACTGCATTTTCATTTGTATTCCATCCAGTTTGGCTAACTTTAACTGCCGTATCAAATCTATTGATTCCTACTAATTCATTTATTTTAGATTTGTACTCTTTTAATTTATTTATCTTTTGATTTATCTCAGTAGCATTTGGCATATTATTATCTATTTTTATTTCTATATATGAATAATTTGATGTTTTACTATCTGAAGTTATTCTTATTTTATATATTGTATAATTACCCTCTACCTTAGACTCTAAAATATTTGGTGATAAATTTGATATATCATTTATAAATTTATCTACATCACTTAAAGTTGCATTATTTTTTAAGTTAAATATAACTGGATTATTTTGTGTTCCATTAGCATCAGAATATATAGGAGTAAATACATTTATATCTATAACATCTTTAACTATGCTTGGAATATTTGTATTGTCATAAAAGTTTACTAATTCTACATTAATACTTTTACTTATGTCACTATTATTTAACTTAACAGTTACAGTGACATTACCTGGCTTTTTAGCATTTAATATACCATCTTTACTTATAGTTGCTATATCTTCATTATCTACTGACCAAGTCACATTTTCTACATCTTTTTCATTTACACTTGCTATTAATTTATGATTATTACCTACATACATACCAGAAATAGGATTTTTTATTTTAATTTCCGAAACTGATTCTATAGGTTGAGTAACTTTACCTGCAAATATTTGAACATTTTCTTTATCATAATATTCAAAATCATACGATACACTATCTACATTTGATATATTCGCACTTTTCCAAGTGATATAGTTAGTTGATTTATTTAATATACCACCATTAGATATATATTTAGGTACTATAGGTTCACCATCCATACCTACCCCTTCATTTTTAACAGATATATTTTCACCTGCTTGACTTACTATTGTTGGTGATACTATGCTTTGATGACGAGCATTAATATGATATAACTTTTTTAAATTTTTTAATGGACTTATATCACTCACTTGATTAGTAAATAAAGTTAAAGAATTTAAATTTGTTAAATTACTTAATGAGCTTATATCACTTATTTGATTAGTGTGTAAACCTAAAGATTCTAAGCTTGTTAATTTACCTAATGAACTTATATCATTTATTTGATTCTCACATAAACTTAAGTTCTTTAAATTAATTAACTTATCTAATCCATTTGTATTAGTTAAATTATTTTCATTTAAATTTAGCCTTTCTAAATTAGTTAGTCCACTTAGTAAACTTATATTACTTATATCATTTCCCTCTAAGTCTAAATCTGTTAGATTTATTAATTTATTTAGTGCATTTATATCACTTATTTTATTTCTACTTAAGCTTAAGCTTTTTAAGCTTGTTAGTTCGCTTAATGGACTTACATCACTTATTTGGTTTCCACCTAAATTTAAATTTGTTAGATTTATTAAGTCACTTAATACACTTATATCGCTTATTTGGTTGTTAAACATACTTAAATTTGTTAAATTTCCTAAGCTACTTAATGGACTTATATCTTTTATCTGATTATTAAATATTTGTAAATCAGTTAAGTTTGTACAATATTGAAGACCTTCAAGGTTTTTTATTTCTTTATTGCTTAACGGTAATTTTTTTAAACTACTTAATTGTCTAACTGTTATATTAGAATCTACTTTTTGACTTAATGCATAATTTAATTCCCTTTTTAAATTTTCATCAGGTATATTTACAATATCTTTTTCCTGCAAAGCTTTAGTACTTATGTTTTCGGTTTTTGTTGAGTTATTATTAGTAAGTTCCTCTGCAAATACTCCTATTGTAGACACATTAGTTATAGAAGATGCTACTAGTACAATTGATGCTATTTTTTTTGTATTCTTATTCATTTTATCTCCCTACCATATAAATTAAATTATAAATAAATTCTAATATTTATTTATGTTTAAATTAATTTTATCATGAAACAAATATGTTTTTAATACTTATTTTACAATAACCAATTTTTACATTTTTCGATAATATATTCTGTATTTAGATAGTCTTATAGCAATACTATAAAGCATGCTACGTTACTTGTGATATACTTATTCTTGCCTTACTCTACTAAAATTGTTAGCCAATCATCTTATCTAAACATATATCATATAATGATATAAAGTATATAAAAGGGGAGATAAATATGTATAATATTCCTAAGCCATATCCATATCCTTACTGGGTTAACACACAAATGTATAATATGTACCCATACCTTTTCTGGGGTAACGCACAAATGTATAATATGTACCCACATAAAACACCAATATATAAGAGACCATTTACTAAATTGAAGGATTATGGTTCTGAACCGTTTGTAGTTAATATTGATGAGGCTACTGAGCAAAATAATACTTTTCGTACTGCTTTATGGACGGGAGATAATTTACAAGTTACCTTAATGAGCATTAATGTTGGAGATGACATAGGTTTAGAAGTTCATCCAACAGGTGATCAATTTATACGTATTGAAGAAGGTGAAGGACTTGTTAAAATGGGAGATAGTAAAGATAATTTGGATTTTCAAAGAAAAATCTCTGATGACTACGCTATCATGATACCTGCTGGTAAATGGCACAATGTAATTAATACAGGAAATAAACCACTTAAATTATATGCTATCTATGCTCCACCTGAGCATCCACGTGATACAGTTCATAAAACTAAAGCAGATGCAGAATCTGCTGAATCTAACTACAGATACTAATCAAAAATCACTGTAAAACAGCTTTCTATGAAAGATTAAATTTTCGTATAAGGCTGTTTTACAGCAAAACATTCTAACCTTTAATCAGCATTTATAATCCAATTTTCAGCATCTCTAATATTATTAAACACTCTAAAATCATTTGACTTGTTTAGTTCATTAAGTAATTCTTTAAATCTTCCTTGAATTTTATTCTTATTTTCTATGGTAACTGAAACTTTTATATGATAATTCATAAATTTTTGTAAAGCTATGCCTGCTAGACTTAGCTTAAGATCAATAATAGATATTGCTATCTTAATGGTAACGAATTTCTTTACTAATACCCTAATATTTATTTTGTCTGCTATAATATTTAGCAAATACTAACAAAAAAATCAATGTTATGGTAGAAAATATAATAAGTATAGATAGAGATAAACTAAATTAATTAAAATTTTTGAAATTAATTTACTAAAGGAGTGATTGAGGTTATGATTATGTATTTTTCTGGCACGGGCAACAGTGCCTATGTAGCAAAAAGAATTGAAAAAGAGATTGAGGGTGAATCATTGAATCTCTTTGGAAAAATCCGAAATTGTGATTATTCCTATTTAACTTCTGATAAACCATGGGTTATTGTTGCACCAACATATGCATGGCGTATTCCCCGTATTGTTCATGAGTGGCTTATGAAAACAAAATTATGTGGAAATCGCGATATTTACTTTGTAATGACCTGTGGAGGTTCAAAAGGAGATGCCGACAAATATCTAAAGAAACTATGCGTATCAAAAGGAATGAATTATAAGGGATGTAAATCTATAATAATGCCTGAAAATTATATCGCACTTTTTAAGTCACCTGATGAAAATGAGGCGCTAGCGATAATAGAACAATCCGAGCAGATAATATCAGATACAGCACAATACATTAGAAATAATCTAGCATTTCCAGAACATCACGTAACATTTAAGGATAAATTCAACAGTGGTTTAGTAAATGATATTTTTTATCCACTATTTGTTCATTCTAAAAAATTTTATATAACAGATGCTTGTATTTCCTGTGGAAAATGTGAAAAAGTCTGTCCACTTGGAAATATTCAACTTGAAAATGGGAAACCAATCTGGGGAAATAATTGTACTCATTGCATGGCATGTATTTGTCGATGCCCAAAAGAGGCTATTGAATATGGCAAAAATAGTATGGGTATGATAAGGTATGTCTGTCCAAAATAAATATACAATATTAGTAATAGGGTCTAGTTTAAATGGTGTATTACTATTTAAACTTGACCCTATTACTCTCTTAATTATTTAAACATAATTTTTAATTATACTAATCTATTCCTCTTTCCTTGAATCATCTTTACTAATGTGTTGTATTCCAGTAAATATAAGATTTATCAGTTCAGTTAATATTTCCCACTGAGATTCCTTTGAATCAAGATAGTAATAATTTTTTGTACCTTCTTTACGTACATTCACAATTTCTGCTTCTTTTAGTATTTTAAGGTGATGGGATACAGCTGGTCTAGATAGATGTGTTTTCTCTGTGATTTCGCCTACTCGAATTCCATTAAAGTCACTCTCCAAAAGTGTAAGTAGAATCAACTGTCTAGTTTCATCCCCCATAGCAGAAATAGCTTTACGGCATACTTTAAATTTAGATGTTATTTCTTTTAATCTTTCCTGACATTCTTTTTCCATAAGTTCTCCTTAACATTTATAAATATCTGACATTCGCAGTCTCTTTTTGTGCAGTACGTCTATATTTCACATCTGGGTATCCAAGAACTAGAGTTGTCAACACATAACCCTTGGATTTTAGATTTAAAAGTTTTCGTAATTTTGGTGAATTATTTACTACACTTGTAAAAAATCCACTATATAGTACACCTAGTCCAAAAGACTCTGCCATTAATGACATATTTGATGCTGCAAGTGAACCACTAATCTTATCTTTCGTTACTACCATTATTGCAATAGGTGCCTTTTTGAAAAAGAAATTATCATCAATGGTAACTTCTTTCGCATCTTTCATCCAAAGACTTACGATTGGTTTTATTCTTCTAAAAAATTTTACTGCAATTTCTTCATACTTACTTTTATCATCACCTAAAACAATGTATGATACATCTTGTGCATTTTTAGCACTAGGTGTAAACCTACCTGCCTCAATAATTTGCTCTATAATTTCTGAAGGTACTTCTTTATTTTTAAACTTACGTATTGTTCTTCTTGACTTAATTGCCATTAACAATTCATTTGGATCTAAAGTAGGCTCTTTTGTAAATTCAATCGGCGGTTCATTAAATCCCGTCATTGTAATAGCCTTTGTGGGACAAATAGCTACACAATGCCCACACTTTATACAATCTTGATTTTTTATTACTGATTTTTTATCTTTAATAACTATATTATTTACTGGGCAATCATTTTTACAAAGACCACATCCAATACAAATGTCTTTATTAACTTCAATTATGTGTTGTTCTTTCATAATCTATTCATCTACCTTTCGCTTATTGGTTTAAACCATTATAGCATGTATATATTTTTTATTTTCATTGGTAAAGAATTTGTTTACCATTAAATTTTTAACGTATTTTTAATCACATAAAAATTAAAGTTAAAGTTATTAGACTGATAGTTACATTACTTAATCATCAATCAATAATTTATGATTTTTTATTACTAGGAGGATTTTCTTGTTAAATGTTAAAGTACTTTATAACTTATAAAAACTATAAAGTTCATGAAGGGAGATAGATTTAGTATTATGAAAATAAAAGCTTTTACATTAAACTCATTTGCAAAATCCATTGAAGGAGGAAATCCTGCCGCGGTTGTGTTTAATGCTGATCATCTCTTGGAAAATGATATGAAAAAAATTGCAGGTATAATTGGTTTTAGTGAGACCGCCTATGTAATGAAGTCAGATCTTGCAGATTTTAAGGTAAGATTTTTTACCCCTACTGAAGAAGTAGACCTTTGCGGACATGCTACAGTAGGAGTTTATTATTTATTATTGAGTCTAGGTCAAATAAAGCCCGGTATATACACACAAGAAACTAAGGCAGGAATTTTAAATATAGAAATAAAAGAAGATATGTCAATCATAATGAATCAAAACCTTCCAACCTTTTACGAAACAATCTGTAAAGAAGAAATTGCAGATTCTTTGAATATTACTCTAGATGAAATAGAAGAAAATTTACCAGTTCAAATAGTATCTACTGGTTTAAGAGACATCATTGTTCCTATCAAAAATATAGAAATATTAACAGCGATAAAACCAGATTTTAAAAAGGTAGAAGAGATTAGCAAAAAATATAATGCTGTTGGTTATCATATCTTTACACTAGATTCACTTAATAATTCAGATGCTCACTGCAGAAATTTTGCACCTCTTTACGGAATACCAGAAGAGTCTGCAACTGGTACATCCAACGGAGCTCTTGCATGTTATCTGTTTAAATATGATAAAATCAATTCCAACAATACTGAGTATATAGTTATTGAACAAGGTTATTCAATGAAAAAACCTTCAGAAATAATTATTTCCTTAGAAGTTAAAAATAAAGAGATTGTTGGGGTGCTGGTAGGTGGAAAAGCATTAAATATATCTGAAATTGAAGTTGAAATATAACTGCACCGATTTTGGATCAAAAATTAAATGAGAAATATATTAAACTTAGGCAGATAACATGCTTAATAGTAATTTAAATACTAAATATAAGATTTAAAGCATAGTTTATTAATAAAAAGCCGTATCACTTATTTGTGATACGGTTTTACATACTTTACTCTATACAGCACGCTTTCCATAGTTTTATCTATATCGCAATCCTAAGCACGCATACTAATAATATAAACGCTATTATACTCATTACATATTTTTCAAAATGTGTTCCCAAAAGTTGCATTATTGTACTAACTACAAGCAGTATAACCATAATCCACAATACAATATGTACTATACTAAATAATATACTTGGTATGCTAACAGTAATGATTTCACTTGCAACAAGTAATAATACTATTGATATTGTTAATACTATTATTCCTAATATAGATTGTTTTCTTTGTGATTCATAGGATATACTTTTTCCTCCATTTATCCATGTATAAGGTAATAATTTTAATATAATCAGTCCATGAACTATAATAATTAATACTAACATAGTAACCGCTAAATATCCTGCTACCTCAACGCTAATACCTTTTATTAAATCTAGCAAATTTTTCACCTACCTATCTTTTAATAAAATTCTATCCAACCAATTTTGATCTATATTTTTATTTTGTTTACTATTTATATTCATAAGGGCTAATGTATGAACAACACTCCAATAATAGTCCGCTAATTTATAAGCATCTCCATTAACGACACGACCTTCACTTTGGCCTTGTAAAATAATATCTTCTAGTATTTTTGTAGGCACATTTTCATAAGATTTTGTAAATACATTATCAATAGTACCTTCTTCTATCATTCTTATATTTAGTACAAATAAGTATGCTGTAATAGTCTTATTTTCAATTTCTTTAATAATACTCTCTGAAATTAACTTTATTTTACTTTCTGCATCTATCTGTACCTTCGCTAAGTTCTCAAATCCACTTTCATTTTGTAATTTAAGCTTCTTTAGTATTTCTAGAAATAACTCTTCTTTAGAAGTAAAATAATTATATAATGTTCCTTGACCAATCCCTATAGACTTTGCTAATTGACTAATTTTAGTACCTGCATAACCATTTTTTGCAAAGTAAATAATAGCACCTTCTATAATTTTTTTATTCATTTTCTCTCTTATTTCTTCACATTGTATTTTCGTCTTAGGCATGTATATCTCCTTTTTATGAATGAATTTTTGTTCATTTATAAATCATAGTGTAATATACTTAACTACTTTTATCAATTATTTCCACTCTGAATCTTAAATAATTTTAAAATATATGTTCTTATTAAACTCAAATGAGTTAGAATTTCTATTAATATTATTTTTCTTGATATAGAGATTAAAAATAAAGAAAAAAATACCCATCCGACCAAGATTAATACTTTCAATTCTTAAATTTATCATTTTATCTACTCTATAAATTAGAATTTGCTTTTTCTTCCATATGACCGTCAATTTCATAGAAAATATGACTAGTAAAAATGCTAATTCCAATCATTATAAATCCTGCTACATAAAATGGAAGATACATGCGGTTTCCTATTTTATCAAATACAACACCATAAATAAACTGACCAAGGGGATTTGTGCACATGCAGATGCACATAACACATGAAATTACTTTTCCAGTTAAATTTTTTGGTGTTAAAATTTGTTGGTATGTCATTATTTGAATAGAAAATAATGTAGAAAATATCAATAGTAAAACACCTCCAAGTACTAATGCAATATAAATTTTTATTGGATCTTTTAGTAGTTGTAACGCGATGCCTCCTATTAATACAGATAATGAACATCCTATTAGAAGCAGTGGACTTGTTTTTAATTTCAATTTCTTTGAAAATACTCCTGCAAGCAAACCTCCTAATATACTACCAAAAGCCATTACTCCTTGTGCGTATCCGTAAAGTCTATTAGCTTTGTTAGCTTCAAATCCTAAGTGCTGTGTAATTAAGACTGGTAATCCAACTAAAATTAAAGTAGTTAGTAATAAATTTACACAGGAAAATACTAAAGACACTTTCAATAGAACAGGTTTCTTCTTAAACATAAATGTAAAGCTTTCTTTTAAATCATTAAAACCTACAGATAGTATATTACCTTTTACTTTTTCTCTTTCAAATGGAATATTAATAAACATTTCCATTAGTGCTGAAAGAAAAAAGCAAGCTATACTCACATATAGTATCGGTGTTAATCCCACAATTGAATATAGTATACCACCAATTACTGGTCCAATCATATTTCCCAAAGAGTTAATCACATCAACAATTGAATTTCCTTTCATTATATACTCTTTATCTAGCAAAGTAGGTATGCTTGACTTAACTGCTGGTTGATAGGCACCTTGTATGCCATATAAAATAATCAGTGTAATCGCCATTAGTAAAACAATATCCATTTTACCTGATAGCAAATAAAACATAAAAATCAGTATTGCCGTACTAAAATCTAGAATTACCATGATGTTTCTTTTGTTAAAACGGTCTGCAATTATACCTCCTATAGGGAAGAGTAAAATCATAGGTATAAAGGAAGATGCCATAATGCTACCAAACAATACAGACGAACCTGTTTTATTTAGTAGATAAAGGGGGAGTGCATATCTTAATATTTGATTGCCAAATAGAGAAATAATCTGCCCTACTGCAACAAGTAAAAAATCTTTTGATAATATTGTCTTTTTATTCATAGTTAGTGTTTCTCCTTTTTGATTTTTGTTTCCTCAGAAACATATCAATCGTATCACCATTTTGTTTCCTTGTCAACAAAATGATGATAATAAAAAATGCAGCCTTCTTTTCAATTAAGTTAGGCTGCATTTTTTATTTGGATTTAACATCCTCACGCACTTTCTTTATTTCTGTATCTAAATGGTTACTATAGGTTTTTATAAAGCTAAATATACTTTCATATTGTTCCTCAGTTACTTGATCAAGTATTACTTTATCACGTTCTTCAAATTCTTTGTGCAGTTTCTCGTGCACTTTGTTAACTTCTTTTCCTTTTTCAGTCAGTCTAAAATATATTTCCTTTTTATTATCTGGCTTTTGGTAACTTTCCACTAGTCCATTATTTATAAGTTTCTTGATTATTTTACTTATGCCACCTCTTGTCATATAAAAAGCATCTGCAAGCTTTGTCACATTTGAATCTGTATTTTTTTCAATATATTCCATACAATGAATTTCAGAAGACTTATATCCTTTAAGTGCCTCTTCCATCTTAAGTCTATTAAGCCAATCCATCTTGCTATACAAATCCCTAAAACCCTCTTTTAGTTGTTCTTCTTTATTCATGGCCTATCCTCCCACCTGTTGGTGTATTTATAAATTTACTAATTAAATAAATATCAAACTTAATGTAACTTGAATTTATTTTATAGGTTTATTTAATATAATCATATTTATAATATTATTTTTTTGTATTTTTAAACCATTCGATTGTTGCTTGTTCCATCTCTTTTGGAAGTATCTTATTATATACTTGATTATATAGCCATTCTAATGTCTTATTATTTAAATATTTTTTCATTTCATTTTCAGCTTCTAACATTACTACCTTTATTAAACAAGGACACTTAGTATGTGTATCTGGTAAATTATCTTTATCTAGTAATACATTATTTTGCCTTATTTCTGCACATTGAAAGAATGGTTCGCTTCCCTCTACAGCTTCTACAACATCCCAAAATGTTATCTTATCTGCACTACGGGCTAATGCATATCCTCCCTTTACTCCTGGTACAGATTTTATTATTCCAGATTTACTTAATCTTGCATATACCTTAGACAGATAGCTTTCTGATATACCTTGAAATGTTGCTAAATCCCTAATTCCAACTGATCTATT
The DNA here is from genome assembly GCF_017590215.1 of Clostridium sp. CCUG 7971. Taxonomy (GTDB): domain Bacteria; phylum Bacillota; class Clostridia; order Peptostreptococcales; family Peptostreptococcaceae; genus Faecalimicrobium. Next base: position 44,420 of record NZ_JAFFPK010000037.1, on the reverse strand, counting down.
TTCTTCTAAATTAACCATATATAGTAAACAATGTAGTGCATATTCTACTCCTACTGAAAATTTCATTTAATTTTACGCTCCTTTAAAAAATAATACCTTTATCATACATTATTATTAAATTTGATTCAAGATACCTTACTTGTATTCAACTTAAAATAAGATTTTTATCAACGGGCAAAACCGTTTGAGCCACGTGTGGTCAAACTACTTGAGCGACATGAGCAAAGCGAACTTTTTATTGACACATTAAAAAAATTATTATATTATAATTCCAGACAATATTTATCGACGATAATATTTATCTATAATTTAAGGAGGAATATAAAATGTTTACAGAAAAATTTTTAGAGGTTTTAAATAATGAAGGGGTTGTTTCTATTGTTACTTGTGCAAATAATGAGGCTCATGTATCAAATACGTGGAATAGCTATCTAGTTATTGTAGAAGAAAATAAAATATTAATTCCAGCTGCTGCAATGATAAACACAGAGAATAATATAAATATTAATCCTAATGTTAAATTAACGCTAGGTAGCCACGAAGTAATGGGCTATAGATATATGGGAACTGGATTTTTACTTGAGGGAACTGCTAAATTCTTAAAAGATGGGGATAACTTTAAAATGATGAGAGATAAATTTCCTTTCTTAACAAGAGTATTAGAAGTTACAGTTAACTCTTGTAAACAGACTTTATAAAGGGAGTCTACTATGCCTAGAATAATTGATAAATTTAATTGTGTAGCTTGTGGAACCTGTGAAAGAGTATGTATAGTCGGATGTATAGCACAATTAGAAGATAAAAAAAGAATAATAAATTCATCAGCTTGTGTTGATTGTGGAGCATGTGAACTTTCTTGTCCTAAAAAGTGCATATCTCAAAACTAGTTGAAATAATGTAAATGAATGAAAATAATAAAAAAGAACAGCACTTTTTATCCTATACTGTTCTTTTTATTATTTATATTCTAAAATCATGTTCCCTTACTTATGATAAGATTAACTATTATTTATTCTATAAGTTTAAGATACTTAATATCTACTATTTCATCCTTGTTATAATAAGGCTCTGTACCATTAAAGTATTGCTTTCTTTGCATTCTAACTACAAAAGTTCCTCTACTAGATGAATAAACTCTACTCTCTATTCCATAACCTTCATTAACTAACGACCTCTCTTCCTTTGCATCTGAAGGTAGCACTAAACTTGTTAAATACATTGCACTTTCTCTTTGAAGAGTTATATTATTGTCATAGCTATCATAAGAATATGGATATAAAATTTGTCCATACCTTTTTTCATCTACTATTTGTCTCTTAACCATACCTTCATAATGTTCAAATGTATTGAATGTAGATTCTACATAGTACTCTTCAGGATGAAAAATTTCATAATTAAGCGTATCTTTTTTAGTATTTTCGTATAAATCTAAAATTTCTTGTCCTGTTAATACTATATCTGGATTATTCATATATTCTATATCATTTTTATATTCAGTATCTTCGTATGTAGCATTGTTATATTCATACTCGTTTGTATGCAGTGTGAAAGCTTTTATAAATATACCTATTATAATTACCAAAAATGCAAATAATGAAAAATAGGTACTTTTAAGACTTTTCTTTGGCATATTAATAAAATTATTTATCATTATACATCTTTTACTAAACACTCCATATACCACTTCTACTGTGTCCATTTCACATATATTAAATAGTTCTTCTATTCTAAATTCCATCTCTGTTTTATTTTCATAGTCTGTAACAACTATCCTATAGTAGTGGTTTCCTTTATTAGTACACTCTTTAACTGATGTACATACTCCTTTAGCACTTGTATAAAGACTAAATAAATTTTCTATTACCGCGGCAATATTAAATAATAAAATATATCCCATTAAAAGTCTTATTAAAATCGAATCTGGCATCATAAAAACTATTGCAAAAATAATTGTTGGAATATACTTAAGTATATTCATATATCTATGCTTTGAGTTTATTTTTACATATCCATTAAACTTACGTTTTTTTCTCCATTTATAAGTATCTTTATCAGTATCTTCATTATTTATTTCTTTAGACCATTGAACCTGTCTATTGTATAAATAAGATTTTAAGTATCCTTCTTTTGCATAAAGAATAAGTACACTATCTATTATCAAAAATATACTTGTAAATAATATGTCTATATTATTAGAAGCTAAGGTTATATATGTTCCGAACCCAATGGTTAACACTATTATTATCTTATATATAATTAACTTTTTGTGAATTTTATTTTTTATATTTTCATCTTCACATATTATTATTTTGTCAGTATCTGATTTTACAATATAAAAAGTAATCGAGTAAAAAATAATAAAGAATAAGGTACTTCCTACACCTACTGGTGATTCAAAATTTATCTTTCCAAATATCTGCGTTATAGGGTTGTTATCTTTAAATAATCCTACTTGTACTGCTTTATTTATAATTGATATAAAAAGTGCTACATATATAAAATATGACATCCCTAAAGCAGAACGAAATTTTTCTTTCATGCGATCCCCTCCCTCTTCTTTATTTTATAACCTTTATCGACTTGTATCAAATAAATTATATAAAATCCTAAGTTTTACTAATATAAATCTTTATAATTTTAAAAGAGTTATTCAAATAATAATAAAAAACTATATCAAATCAATGATATAGCTTTTTTTATTATACTAATTTGCTTATAACGTCTTCTGTTGTAAGTGATCCACTTGATAACATATCAAAGTTTATTTCAGCTGCTTTATAAGCATCCATTCCTGGTGCAGCAGTAGCATCTTTTGCTATATAAACTTCAAAACCTTGTTCAACTAAATCACGCATATGTGATTCTATACAAATATTTGAGTTCATTCCTCCTAGTATTACCTTGTCAATTTTTTGTTTTCTTAATTGTAATACTAAATCATTTGTTTGAGGTCCAAATATTTTATGTGGACTTGCTATTACAGTTTCTCCATCCTCTATATATGGTTTAAATGAATCATATATATCTGCTCTTGAATCTTTTTCAACTGCATCTGATGGACCTTTTCTTTCAAACATTTTCATACCATGCATCATATTTTCACCATTTGTACCAAATTGCCACTTGTGATCATGTGGATAGTAATAATGTGGTGATACAAATACTTTATATCCTTTTGACTTTGAAGCTTTAAGTAGAGACTCTATATTTTCTATAGTATTATTATTTTCTAAAACATCATTTGCTAATGAGTATCCAGCTCCCATTTGATGTAAAAATTCATTTTGTGGATCTACAAGTACTAATGCTGTGTCTTTGTTATCAAAATTCATATAACCAACTCCCTAAATTATTTAATGTATTTTTTCTTTATTTATCTTAAATACATAATAATCCTTAAATAAATAAGCTACAATTAGGCACTTTTAAGTAACTTATTTTTATAAATCTTAAATTTTTATAAAAGATTGTTTTATTTGTAACTATTTTATTGATTCTATATTAGGATTCCACTCACTAGTTTGACCACTTGGATAAGTAATGTTTCCTTTAATATTCCATGTAGGAATTAAGTATCCTGTCTCTTCTTGTACATAGTAAGAAGGTCTAATATCATTAATATATGCTGTTCCCATAGTATCCCCAACACCAACATCTTTTGCAACTTCAACTGCCTTTTCTGGTTTTATTATATCTACCTCTTTATAATATTTTCCTTGTACTCGTCTATCACTTATTCCAAATAATTTCCCATCTTCACCTATCTCAACAACTACTTCACCTACAGATTTTATTTTACTATTTTTCTCTTCTATAGGTTCAAATATTAAATGCAAGTTATCATCACCATAATCAGTTCCAAGCTTTACATATTTTAATTTATTTGTATCAATTTCAAATTTATCTAAATATGTTTTTGCTAATTTAGTAGCATTTTCTTCGTTTGGTAGTTTTCTTTTATTTACTTTATTTGCAACTCCATAGGTTATGTTCCAGGTATTATCTTTATATACATAGATGGATTTGCTATCATCTTCACTGTATACCATTGTGTTATCTTCAATTTTATCAAATTTATAGTTTTTAAATCCTGAGTTTTTAATTATTCTTTTTCCTACTTCTTCTTGGCTTTCAGTAAAATAAATCTTATAAACTACTGACTTTGTATCTGATGTACTTATATTCTTATTAAGTACAATCTTCTCTGGCATTAAATGTCCATAATATACATGTCCAAATTCACTTTGAGACTCTATGATATTTATTACTACAAAAGGGCTAAATGTTATTAGTAAAATAGCTATCGAAATAACAACTTTTAATTTGTAATTAGAGATTTTAAATGTATTATCACCTTTCTTTTTATTAAATAAGTAACGCATACCATAATAAAAAATATAAATTGCAAACCCTAATAATCCCCCAATTGTATTTGCAATAATATCATCTATATCTGCACTTCTACCTGTTAATAACTGTATAAGTTCTGTAGCAAAAGTTAGTCCAAAAGATACTATAAATACAGGTAAATATCTATCAAAACGTTTTGGAAATACAATAGGTAATAAAATCCCTAAAGGTATACACATTAATACATTTAACCATATTTGGCTTATCATACCTCCATTAACTGTTCCATATTTAGCAGATATATAAAATGGATGTAGTGGTTTTAAATTTAATCCACTCCCTAAACCTCCATTAAAATCCATTATCTGTGTAACGTATATAAACATTACGAAAAAACCTATTAATGAAAACTCTGATAATGCCTTTGTTCTATTGCGACCTTTAATATTAATATTTTTTATTTTGCAAATTATAATATAAATTATAGCTGTTATTAGTAGTGACAATGGAAAAATTTGAAATGCCATTAGTATATACTTCATTTTTTATCTCCTCCTTTAATTTTATAAATTCTATATGTTTATTTTATTAAAGAAGTCTTACTTTAAAATGACTACATTTATTACGTTTTATTAACATTTCATAATTATCCCAAATACGCATAAAAAATGACCTATAAATAGGCCATTTAAAATATTAATTTAGTTGTATATTATATTAATGAATCATCTATAGAATAATATATTATCTCAAAATCTTAAGAAATATCTATATCCTTATTTTTAAGTCTTTTGTTTACAGTTTGTGAGAATAGTTCATACACTACACTTAAAAGTGGCATTCCTAATAACATTCCTAAAATTCCAAATAAATTACCTCCAACAACTATAGCTAGTAATATCCATAAAGATGAAAGACCTAAAGAGTTGCCTACTACTACTGGATATATAAATTTACCATCTATTTGTTGTATCGTAATTATTATTACTAAAAATAATATTACTGCTGTAGGCTTTACCATAAGAATTATAAATGCAGATATGGCTATACCTATGTATGTACCAAAAATTGGAACAAAATTTGAAATAGGTATTAATATACTTATAAGCAGTGCATATGGTATTTTAAATAATGAAAGTGCAATAAAAAATACTGTTCCTAGTATTAACCCATCTGTAGATTGCCCTAATATAAATCTAGAGAATTTATAGTTAGTTAACTTTAGTACATATAATATCTTTTCACATTTCTTTTCACTAATAAAAGCGTATATTAATTTTTTAAATTGTAGAATAAGTTTTTCCTTACTAAGTAAAATATATATAGCTATTATTACAGCTAAAAATAAATTTACAAAGAAATTAGTTATACCAAGTGTAAAGTTAAATAAATTAGATATAATCATATTTGTAATATTGCTAATATATAATAATCCCTTTTGAATTAGTGATGGTATATCAGTATTTAAATATTTAATTACGTCTAACTTATTTAAATTTTCAGTTATGTAATTTTGCAGTGATTTTATATAGTCTGGAATTCCATCAGTTAAAGTTATTAAACTATCAAGCAACTGAGGCACTATGTAATTTATAAATGCACCTATTAAAACAGAAACAATTGTAAGTGCAGATATCAAAGCTATAACTCTAGACATTTTTTCTAAATATTTATACTTTTTACCTAAAGGCTTTACTATTTTTTCTTCAATAAGTTTCATAGGAATATTAATCAAAAATGCAATTGCTCCACCTATTATAAATGGTTTAAATGCAGTTATTAATTTCCTAAAAGTATTTGGTATTAGCGTTGGTTTTATTATAATAATAAGAAAAATCATTATATATGTAACAATAATAAGTTGATTTTTCAACTTTAAGTCTTTTAATTTATTCATTAATGTCCTCCTAAAAATAGTATTGAAAATACTATAGTATATATTTCCTAAATTTGTCATCTTTTATTATAATTTATATTGTCTCACTTAATCTATCATTTTTATAAATTATTAATTTAATCTTGTTATTATCATAAATATTAACATTTTAAATTACTTTAAAACACCTTTAAAATCTTCACTTCAATTTTACCAACTTTTTCCTCATGTAATTTTAAGATTTCTTCAAAATAATTCATTAATATCATCCTTCCTCTTTGATAATTATTTGCTATGGTTAAATGGTATCAGCAAATTAAATACATTAAAATATTATGGAAATTTAAAATAAGTTTTGGTCATAAAGGATATTTTGATATTTTATTAACGTATTATTATATATTTAAAATCATTAAAAAATAAAAAAATACCTACACAAAGTAAGTATTTTTATCTGTTTTTCCAAGAAATTAGTTTCTCCCAAGGATCATTTCCAAAATAAATTCCTAGTAAAAGCCCAAATATTAATATATAAAGAGTATATATTGGTACTACTAAAAATTTTTTAAAATTACTTTTTAGTATATTCATATTTCTCTCCTTTTATAAAAAATATATAGACTTATAATAGCCTATATATTTTATTATAGCCCAAAGTTATAAAATGCTCTACATTATTAAATTCAAAATATATTAATTACTTATCATTTTCAAAAGATATATAATAATTATTTCTGTATAATCTATAATAATAAAATTCTCTATCTTCATTTTCTCCAAATACAAATAAGGTTTTAGTAGCTAATTTTTCAAATCCTGCTTTTTCAATTACCCTTTGAGATGGTTGATTTCCTATTTGAATTATTGCCATTAAAAATTCTATATCACTATTTTTAAAAATCCAATTTATAATAGCTTGACTAGCTTCTGTTGCATATCCTTTATTAAGATGGTCATGGTCTATAAAGTATGCAATTTCTGTCTCATTATTTACTTCTTCTTTAGAGTCAATTCCAATAAATCCTATTAATTGATTAGTCTTTTTTAAAGTAATTCCCAACATTACAGTAGGATTTTCTCTATTATATTTTAGATACTGACCCACCCTCCAATCAATCCAACTTATAGTTTCACCCAGGGTGCTTTCAAAGTCTGGCATCCATTTTAAAATATGTAATTGGTTTTCTATTTTATTTAAAGCTTTTGAATCACTACTAAAAAACTCTCTAATTACTAATCTCTCGGTTTCAATTTTAATCAAAATTAGCCCCCCAATTAAACCTTATAAATAATCACTTTATATCTTATTATTTTTTATTTTATTTTAGAATTATTAGTTTCTATAATATATATTTTACTAAAAAAATAATTATATATATAGTTATTAATTTCAATCCATAAAAATGCAATTTCAGTCCATTTTAGTTATAAATATAAAGTATACATCATTCAATTTTATGAACCACTTATATAAAGGTTAACTTTTTTCATATGGTTAAAAGCCGATATTATCTATTTTAGGTATTATCGGCTTTACTTTATCTATATTATTTAGAATAATTTACCTTGACATTTTTGGATTACAAGTGTAATATTAGCTTAAGAATTACAATTGTAATCTTTAACTAGGGGGTTTGTTATGAGGAGCAAAATAATATGAATGAATTATTTAAAACTATAATTCAAAGTACTTTTTATGCAAGTGTTATTGGTGTTTTTATATTGCTTATTAAATTTATTTTTAAAAATAAATTAACACCTAAGTGGATTTATTTAATTTGGATGATATTGATTATAAAACTTATATTTCCTTTTGGTCCACAAAGTAACTTTAGTATATTCAACAAAATAGAAACTAAAAATATTATTTACACGGACATATCAAAAAATAAAAGCAATATAAATAAACCAGTACATAAAACTGAAAATATTAGTACAAACAAAGATATTAATGAAAATATAGAAAGAAATAATCCTATAATTCCTATAGAAAAAACTTCTATAAATAATAACTTAAGTTTAAGTCATATATGGATTACTGTATGTTTAGGATTTATTATACTTTTTAGCTTTTCGTATATTCTATTAATTAAAAACTTAAGAAAAAATCAAATAACTTTAGACTCAAGACTCAAAAAATTATTTTTTAAATCGAAACAAAAAATGAATGTAAAATCTAGTATTAGATTAATTTTGAGTGATACAATGCGATCTCCCGCTATAATGGGAATTTTTAAACCTACTATTGTACTTCCTTTAAGTATTATTGATTTAGAGGATAAAGAACTAGAATATATATTTTTACATGAGTTATCACATTTCAAACGAAAAGATAATGTTATGAATTGTGTATTAATAGTTCTTCAATCAATACACTGGTTCAATCCATTTTTATGGTATTTATTTAGACAAATAAGAGAAGATATTGAACTTGCTACGGATGAAAAAGTACTTTCTAGTTTAGAACATAATGAGTATAACAATTATGGTATTACATTATTAAATGTAATTTCAAAAGTTAATAAGCTAAAATTTTATCCAAATATAATTAGCATGGCAGATGATAAAAAAGGGGTGGAAAAAAGGATTATGAATATAAAATTTATGAAAAATAAAAAGAAAAATGGTATAGTTATTACTTTAGTTGGGGTATTAATTTTAGTAGTGGCATCTCCAATATTTTTAACTAGTGCAAAGTCTAGTGCTAAAAGTAATGAAGATAAGATTGTCACAAGTAAAGATACGTTAAGTGAAGTTCAACAAGGCTACTTTGATATAATTGAAAAGAAAAAGTTAAATGAATTTATGACTAAATCTGATGTTGAAAATATTTTAAAGCTTGTAAATATAACACCTGAAGAAGATAATAAATCTAAAGGTGAAGAAATATTTAGACAAGGATCAAAATATTTAACATTAAAATATGAATCAGAAACTCAAGAACTATCTAGTTTAAATTATAAAGACACTAAAGAAAATGATGAAGTTACTTTATACGGCTCATATTTAAAAAATTATCCAGAAGTCGCTGAAGATAAATCATTTAAAATACTTATCGATACTAAAAACTTAAATACTTTAGAAAAAATATCAAATAATATAAATTATAATGGTGCAGATAAAAAGTTATATGATACATATCTATCAATAGTTAAAGATGTTCAAAAAAATCCATCTCTAACAAAAGATGATATAATGAATAAATATAAGGGTTTTAAAAATTCTAATAAAAGAATCATATTAGAAGGCAATGGTAAATTAATAGTTTATCATGACTCAAATGGGAAGATACTTTTCCTACAGTTATTTTCAAATAATAACTCTGAGGCACCTTTATTTGATTCTTCTACATCAAATAATAAACCTGGACCTGGATATAATAATTCTATAGTTATAAATTTAAGCTATATTATAAATCAAAAAGATCTTTTTACTAAGATTATAAATAATTAAACTAAAACCGATAGCTTCTATATTAGATGCTATCGGTTTTATTTTGATTATTTACTTCTATTTTTTAACTAATCTATTTTTATATGTAGCTATTGAATTCTTTTTATAACTTCCTAGTCAAATCTTTTTTCTTAAATGATACTCTATATGAATTTGCTCTATTAAGTTCATATTTTTTAGTTTTATCTTTAGATGATATTTCTAAATAAACATCCTTTAACTTAAATTCTTCTCTTTCATCTTTGCATTCTACATTATTTAAGTTTAGAGATTTACTATTATAAATAGTTTAAGCCACTTACATATATTTAAATCTATCTAAATTGTTTATTTTACCTTAAGGTGTCTATGAAAACATATAAAAATATCGTAGACAAAAATTAAGAATTAAATAAGTTCTTAAATTTTGACTAAAAATAAATGCTAAATTCTACCCATAGATTAGCTATATTAAAATTTATCTAAATTAATTATTGACTCTATCATTATGGTAGACTTTATAATAAAAATGAGCTCAGAAATAACATATATATGTGAGGTAAATAAGATGATAAAGATTGGCGATTTTTCAAAATTCACTCGTATTAGCATTAGAATGCTTAGACATTATAACGAAATAGGACTTTTGATTCCAGATACAATAGATGAATCTAATGGATATAGATATTATTCAGAAACACAACTTGATAAAGCAAATAAAATAACAGCTTTAAAGTTTATGGGATTCAGTTTGAATACAATCTCGGGGTTACTTTCAAGTAATGAATCTGACTTAGTAAAGGAAAGACTTTTAAAGAGAAAAGAAGAGCTAATTCACGAAGGTGAACTTATAAAAGAGAAATTAAGACTTTTAGAAAATACAATTAATAGATTTGAATTGGAGGATTATTTAATGAAATATACTGTAAACTCAAAAGAGATGCCTAGCAGAAAGGTTGCTAGTTTAAGAAAAACAATACCAAGCTACAATATGGAAGGAATACTTTGGGGAGAACTTATGAACTCTGGTCCAGATATTAAAATAGCTTACCCTTGTTATTCAACGGCTATCTTCCATGATGGGGAGTATAAAGAATCTGATGTTGATGTTGAAATACAAATCTCAGTAAAAGAATTAGGAAACTCAGTTGGAAATGTTGAGTTTAAGGAAGTTCCTGCTCAGAAAATAGTTAGCTGTGTATTTAAAGGTTCATATAATCAAATAAATGATGTTACAGAATCTATAATTTCATGGTCAAATCAAAATAATATTGAACTAGCTGGACCAATGTTTAACATATACTTAGTTGGACCTTATGAAGAAAAAAATCCAGCTAACTTTGTAACAGAGGTCTGCTTTCCTGTGAAATAATTTTTATATTAAGTAAAAATGCCATTAGAATCCATGTATTTAGATTCTAATGGCATTAACTTTATTCTAAATATGTAACTAGTCCCTAAAGTGAAATTTTAAGAATTGTTAAAGAAAACTAATGTTTTATTGGACATAATAGAAGAACAGTAATTTTACTATTCTCTATAAAAATATAATTAGTCTAATACCTTATCCTCAATATTTGCTAACACTTCACAATCACAAAAACCACCATTTTCATTTAACCATTCAATTGAATTTTCTAAAGGTAATTCATTGTTCTTTAAAAACTCTATAGTATATTTTAAAGTATCATCACATCCATAAGTTTCTAAAGTTTCATCAAGGTAGTCAAACAATTCTTCAAATAAATCTTTGATAAAAGGAAGTGAATTATTAAATTCATCTTTCTGAGATTTAGCATATTTTTTCAATAGTTCTTTCTTCTTTTTTTGTCCATAAGTGCTCACCTCCTAAAATATTTTCTATGTAAATACTTGAAATGTTAATTTAATTATAATATATCTATCAAACTACAACTGTCCACTAAAACGGATGTTTTTATGAACAGTATAATAAGACACCTTTACTATTAAGTTCTAACATTTAAAAGCCATTACTTTACCTATTTTTATAGGCATGATAGTATATTCTGAAACAAACAACATCAAAAATGGGAGTATTACCATTTAAAACAATGCATCATAGTGAATTTATATTTAAATTTGCTATATTAACTTACTTAGCTTGTTTAGCCACCAATCAACAAAATGAGGATATGCATTTTTACAACAGTCACTTAATTCAACATATTTAAGCTCTGAAAAATTATTTACATCATAATTCTCTTCAATAAAGCTACACATTTCATTTAAATTAGTATGATTAACTTTTTCATCTATAATATCATTAAACCATTTGTTCCACTGTAATTTAAATTTTTCAAAATGTAAATCATAAAAATTTGAAATAAGTATATTAGTTGACCAACGCTTATTTTCTTCATCAAAGTTTTTTCCATCAATCAAATTATACATACAGCCTGTAAATATAACAAAATTTAATAAATCATCCTTGGAAGTAATGATTAACCATGATTCATTACCATCTTCATACATCATCTAAAATCTTCTTAATTCAGCTTTAAAGCTTGATTTTATTTACTATTATCATTATTAGTTTATAAACTAAAAGAACAATAAATTTAACCTTACTATTCTCTTGATTTTCAATATATAGTTATACTTGTGTTATTTTATTCGTTTGGATAAATATAAACTTCACTTTGTAATTTTTCTATCCATTCATCATATATAAAACCTAAATTAAGTAATAAATTTTTCGAAGGAATATTTTCTTTTTTAGTCATTGCTATAATCTCACATTCAGGATAGTTTTTTCTAACTAGTGGAAGCACAGCCTTTACAGATTCAGTTATATATCCTTTTCTAGAGTAAATTGGATTAATTGCATATCCTATTGAAATAGTTTTTTCTTTTTTTATAATATAAATATCCCCTAAAAGAGTATCTGTAATTCGGTCACTAATAGCAAATCTAATCCCTTCATTAATGTTTTTATGACCTAACAAATCTTTTCTATAGTCGTCTTTTGATAAATATTTTAGGTTTTGATGTTTCATCCATTCTTCATTATTTCTATAAGCTATAAATAATTCTAAATCTTTTTCTTTAAAGCATCGTAATATGCATCTACTAGTTTCAATCATTATATAACCTCACTTATAAATTTAATTGGCACTTTATAACAATTTTTAATTTAATTATAGCAGAACTTATAACTTCTTATTATGAACACATCTATTTCCCTGTAATTTAAATAAAAATATGTTGACGAGAAGGCAATTGTCGTACTACACTTTAAGTATAAAGGTAGACAGTTGCCGTAAGAAAGGAAGGTGTTAAATTTGAAAAAAATTCCTCGAACAGAACTTCAAGTTATGAAATACATATGAGCTCAAGAAGAACCTAGGGTAGCGTCTGTTGATATTACAAAATTTATGAATGAAGAGTATAATTGGTCAAAAGGAACCACATCTAAAACTCTTATGAGACTAGTGGAAAAAGAATTTTTAAAATCAGAAAAAGAAGGTAGACACATCTTTTATTATCAACTAATTAATAGCGAAGAATATCTAAAGTTTGAAACTCAAGACTTCTTTAGCTTTATGCATGACAACTCTTTATCTAGTATGATATCAGCTCTTGATGATTCTAAGGATATATCAGAAGAAGATATTAAATCCTTAGAAAAATGGATAGAAAGTAGGTAATTACTATGAGCTATGTCATATTTGATATCTTAAAAACAAGTATATATATAAGCATACCAATTATATTAATAGCTTTATTAAAAGATAAAATTCTAAGTAAATATACTTATAAATTAAATTATATACTTTGCATTTTGATAACTTTAAGAATGCTTTTTATATCAAATATAGAAATATATTTGCCTTTTGAATTTTTAAAAACTCAAAATAATACAACTCTGAAAAGTATATACTACATAAATAATGAAAATAGCAGTTCATTAAATTATGTTAAAATACTATTTGTCATTTGGATATTTGGTACTTTATATGTTATCTTTAGAAATATTTATAAACAAATCATATTTTATAAAAAGATAAAAAATATAGCTTATAAAGTAACTGATGATAACATAATAAATAGTTTTGAAGAAGAAAAGAAAGCTTTAAATATAAAAAGAAATATTGATGTATTTAAAGTTGATGGACTTTCTTCACCTGCTTTAATAAATATTTTAAGCAGTAAGATAATAATACCTAATAAGGACTATGATAAAAAACAATTAAAGTGGATTTTTAGACATGAGCTAACTCATTTTAAAAGAAAAGATAATTTATTAAAATTATTTTTAATGATTGCTTGTGCAATTCACTGGTTTAATCCATTAATAAAAATAATAAAAATATATTTTCATGAACAATGTGAACTTTCTTGCGATGAAAAAGTACTTAAAAAATCTAATATAAATGATATCAAAGAGTATGCTTTAGTGTTAGTTAGCACATTAAGATATAGAAATACTCTAAAATCTAATATGCTTTATTCTCAGTTTAATACTAACCAAATTGATTTAATTAAAAGGAGAGTTGAAGGAATGATGAATTTAAAAAAACGTAAAAAAGGAACACTTATAACACTATTTTTATGTGGTATTTCAACATTATCAATTTTATCATTTAATCTAATCTACAAACAAAATACAGCTTACGCTAACCAATCAGAAATAAACAATGAAATTGATCCAAAATCTAATGAAAATTCTCAAGTAAGACCTAAGATAATAACAGATGAAGAGCTAAAAAATAACCTTAAAAAGGTTAAAAGAAGTGATGTGAAAGATGAAATGGAATTTTATCAAGATAGAAAGTTCGATGAATTGACACAAAAAGAAGTAGATTATGCTATTGATTTTCTATTTACTGGTAAATGTAAAAGAGTGCTAGTTGGTTCAGATGTTTCATATTCAATTAACACAGATTCTTTATATAAAGATAATAATAACTAATATATTTTATATACAATTTAATTAATATATAGAAAGCACTTCTTTAAATAAGGAGTGCTTTTATTGTATTTAAAATAAATCAGTTTCTAAAACTACATTAAAACCTTAACATATAGAATTTTTCAACTTCAAAATATATAACTATAGTTAATTTTATTATAGCAAGATTTATAGATTTTCATATTACTAGATTAACTTGCTTAACTTATTTATCCACCAATCTCTACTTAAATTAAAGTACCCATCAGGAGTAACTATTATATACTTATCATTAATATCTAATACTTTAGGAACCCCTGTATATACCATATCTAAGTAGAGCTTAAATGGTTTAGATTTTTTATTTAACTTACATTCTAATTCACTAATATATTCAGAAATTTTATTATTACCAATAAATTCATAAAAAGACAGTGCAACTCTACCACCAGCTTGCATATTCCACCAATCAACGAAATGAGGATATGCATTTTTACAACATTCTCTTAGCTCAACATATTTAAGTTGTGAAAAATTATTTACATCATACTTTTCTTCAATAAAGCTACACATCTCATCTAAATTAGCATTCCTAATTTTTCATTAATAATATTATTAAACCATTCGCTCCACTGTATTTTAAGTTTTTCAAGATGCAAATCATCAAATTTTGAAATAAGTATATTAGTCGGCCAACGCTCATTTTCTTCATCAAAGTTTTTGCCATCAATCAAATTATACATACAACCTGTAAATATAACAAAATTTAATAAATCATCCTTTGAAGTAAAAATTGACCATGATTCATTATTACCTTCATACATCATCTGAAATCTCCTTAATTCAGCTTTAAAGCTTTATTTTATTTACTACTTTTAGATTATAACCTAAGTAAATCAAATATTTTGTCGAATAATAAAATAATTTTGAACTCTATTTAAACCTTAACCTACTATATAATATATTTTCTATTCTCTTATTAAAATAGTAAATATATAAAACAAAAAATAATCTTATCTATCTCTAAATAATTCAATACTTCTATCTAATATTCCTGTAAAGTATGCAATTACTAATCCATAATTAGTTATTGGTATAGTTTTTTGTTTACATTTTTCTATTTTAGTTATTACACTTTTTCTATTAACCATACATGCGCCACAATGTATTACAAAGTCATAGTCTTCTAAATTTTCTATAAAGTCATATCCAACCTTAAAATCAAAATTTAACTTACCTTTTGCTATTTTTTCTAATATATTAGGGATTTTTACTCTTCCTATATCTTCATGGCTTATATTATGTGTACAACTTTCACATATTAATACTTTTTGACCTGGTTTTAAGTCTTTTAGTTTTCTTGCTCCCTCTATAAACTCTCTAAGTTCACCTTTTTGTCTTGCAAATAATATAGAAAAGCTAGTTAGCTTTAAATCTTTAGGTATTATATCTTCAACTTGTTTAAATGCTTGTGAGTCAGTTACAACTAAGTCAATATTATTTAGCTCAGTTATTGCTTCCTTAAGTTCTGTGTCTCTTACTACATATGTTTTTATACCATGATCTAAACAATCTCTAATTACTTGTACTTGTGGAAGTATAATCCTTCCTTTAGGGGCTTCTGAATCTATCGGGACCACTAAAACTACTTTTGATCCATATTCTAGCAAATCTCCTATTATAGACTTTTCTTCATCTTTTTCAAGAGTGCTTATTAATTTTTCTTTCAATGCATCAATGCTAATATCTTCTTTTACTGATATAAATAATGCTTCTTCTGATATTTCTTTTAATTTACTAATTTCATTTACACTTAATTTATCTAACTTATTTACAACTAAGATATGATCTAAATTATATTTATCAGCTTTATATTTCCAGATTTTATAAGTTGATATATCCGGATTTTTTCCATCTAATACATATATAGCTAGATCCATTCTCTTCATGTATTCATAACTTTTTTGTATTCTTATATTACCTAGCTCGCTTTTATCTTTAAGGCCAGCTGTATCTATTAAAAGAATTGGTCCAAAAGGAATAAGTTCCATTGCCTTTTGAACAGGATCAGTAGTTGTACCTTCTATACTAGATACTAATGATATATCTTGACCTAATATTTTATTCATCAATGATGATTTTCCACTATTAGTATTTCCATATATACCTATATGTTTTCTATTTGCATTTGGAGTGTTATTCATATGTACCTCCTATATATAAAAATCTCTTTTTCCTAGTTTCATTTTTTCTAAGCTATTTTTTGTATAATCTTTTATATCATCTCTTTTTATATTCTCAACTTCAACTTTTATTATTTCTTGCGCTTTTTCATATAATTCTTTGTCACCATAATCTAATGTAAATTCTTGAAGTGTCATTATAGCATTTGGTTCACATACATATTTTATATTCCCAGACTTTGCAAGTTTCATAAATCTATCTCCAGTTCTACCTTTTCTATAACAAGCTGTGCAATAACTTGGTATATAACCATCATCTAATAGTTCCTTTAAAATTTCAATTGGAGATCTTTCATCATTAGTTTTAAATTGCTTTATATCTCTACCTTCTTCCCTTTCCTTATATCCACCAACACCAGTTGAAGAACCTGCAGATATTTGGCTTACACCATACTTTAATAACTCTTTTCTCATAGATGCAGTTTCTCTAGTTGATAGTATAAGACCTGTGAATGGTAATGCTATTCTAAGTATAGCTACTACTTTTTTAAACATTTTATCATCTAATAAATGTGGATAACTTTCTAAGTTAACTCCACTTGCTTCTTGAAGTCTTGGTACAGATATAGTATGGAATCCAACACCATATTTCTCTTCTAAATGTTTATTATGCATCATTAAACTTAGTACTTCAAACCTTGCATCAGCAAGTCCAAATAAAACTCCCGCACCAACATCGTCTATTCCAGCATCCATGGCTCTATCAAAAGATGTTAAATGATAATTATAATCACCTTTTATTGACTTTGGATGCATTTTATCATAAGAAGGTTTATGGTAAGTCTCTTGGAATAAGATATATGTGCCTATTCCTTTTTCATGTAATAATTTATAGTTTTCTACTGTTGTAGCAGCGATATTTACATTTACTCTTCTTATTTCTCCATTTGCATTTTGTGTTTTATATATAGTGTCTAAACATTCTAATACATAATTTATAGGAGTATTGACTGAGTCTTCCCCTAACTCTAAAGCCAACCTTTTGTGACCCATTTGTTCTAATATCTTTACTTCTTGAGCAACTTCTTCCATTGTAAGTTTTCTTCTTATAAACTTGTTGTCTCTTTTATATCCACAATAAACACAATTGTTTACGCAATAGTCACTTACATAAAGAGGTGCAAACACAACAACTCTTTTTCCATAAATATCTTTTTTTATATCTCCAGCTAAAGAATATATTTCATTTAAGTCTTTTTCATCTTCTGCTTGAAGCATATAGCTATTTCTTCATAAGATAAACCTTCTCTTTTCTTAGCTTTTTTAAGTACTGCTTTAATCTCATCATTTGATTGATTTTTAGTTTTTTCTAATATCTCATATATATAGTCGTGATTTATAAACATAACCAAAGCTCCTTTTTTATTTAATGAAATCTATATTATCTCCTCTATTAACCTCAACTTCGAACCCTAATTCTTTTATTTTTTCTTCTATTAACTTTCTATACTCTGCATCTTCATCTAATATATATGCCTTGTCGTTATATAGAGAGTATTTTTTCCTTACACTCATAGGAGATAAGTTTGGCATTATTACGTTACCTCCAGCTTCAATACCTGCATTTCTTCCGTTTTTATCAATACTTGATAAAGCTGTTGTAGCAGGAAGTAGCACCTTTGGTAAAAGTAGCCTTACTATAGATAAACATATTATCGTTTTTTCTAAGCTACCATGACCAAATCCCTTTAGCGGAGTATCTTTATGTGGTATAAAAGGTCCAATTCCACACATTGCAGGCTCAAACTCTTTTACAAATATTAAATCATCAACTAAATCTTCATCAGTTTGGTTTGGTATTCCAACCATAAATCCAGCTCCGGCTTGATATCCAATTTCTTTTAAATTTTTTAAACAATTAAACCTTTCTTCAAAACGCCCTCCTGGATGTATAGATTCATATAGCTTTTTAGATGCACTTTCATGTCTTAATAAATATCTGTCTGCTCCAGCCTCAAATAACTTTTTATAAGATTTATAATTTCTTTCTCCTAATGATAAAGTTATTGCATTTTGAGGAAACTCTTTTTTTATAGCTTTGATAATATCTATTATAACTTCATCACTATAATACATATCTTCTCCACCTTGGAGTACGAAGGTTTTATAACCTAACTTATCTCCTTTTCTTACACACTCTAAAACCTCTTTTATATCTAGCCTATATCTTTGAGCATTCTTATTACTGCGTCTTAGACCACAATACAAACAATCTTTTTTACAGAAACTTGTAAGTTCTATAAGCCCTCTTAAGTAAACTTTATTAGAATAATGTTTAAGCCTAGTTTTATGAGCTTTTTCTATAAGTATCTTTTTAGATTCTTCATCAATATTTTTTATAAGATATATAAGTTCTTCTCTTGTCGCATTATTTTCGTTATATAATTTTTCTATTATTTCATTTATATACATGAAATTACTCCTTATAGATTAATATTTGGTGAAGTTTTTAACAAAATAAGCTAGGTAAAATATTTATTTTTCACCTAGCTAAATATATTTTAATAAATAATTATTTAAATTAAATTAATATATATTAATAATTTTCAGTTCTAACCTCAAAAAATCCTTGAGAGTACATACACACTTCACAGCTATCTGGAGCCTTTTTACCCATAACAAGATGTCCACAATTTAAACATTCCCACATTGTTTCTTCTGTTTTTTCAAATACAGATTTCATATCAACATTGTTTAAAAGTTTACGATACCTTTCTTCATGAGCTTTTTCTATTTTACCTACTAATATAAACTTTTTCGCCAAATCGAAGAACCCTTCCTCTTCAGCCTCTTTAGCAAATTTCTCATACATATCTGTCCACTCATAATTTTCACCTTCAGCAGCATGAAGAAGATTTTCACTTGTATTTCCTAAGTAACCTAGTTCTTTAAACCATAACTTAGAATGCTCTCTTTCATTTTCAGCTGTTTTTAAAAATATATGCTGAATTTGTTCATAACCTTCATTCTTAGCTACATTTGCAAAGAAAGTATACTTATTTCTTGCTATTGACTCTCCTGATAGAGCTTCTATTAAATTTTTCTCTGTCTTAGTACCTTTATATTTATTGCTAGATTCATTTTCTTTATTTGTTTGATCTTCTATTTTTACAAAAACTGTTGAAGGTTGTTTGCATATAGGACATACAAATCCATCCTCTAACTCTCCCTCATGTATATAACCACATATTGAACAACTATATTTAACTGATGTATTCATTTTTTTTCCTCCCAAATTTTCACTTTTATCAAAATAAATTGTATGTAACATTTTTTTAGCTAAGTCACTTAATGGATTACCATAAAATTCTTCATACAATTTTTTTATTTCTTCATTTTCATGACTCAGTCTTAATTTCATTTCAGAATCTCTTTTATAAAGTCCCTTTATACGTTTTTCTCTAAGAGAGTCTCCTTTAAATTTAGTATCCTTTGGTTGTCCACCACCACCAATACATCCAGCTGGACAGGTCATTACTTCAACAAAATGATATTGTTTTTTTCCACTTTGCATTTCATTTATAAATTTAGATACATTTTTTGTTCCATAAATTACTGCAATATTTATATCAATATCATTTATTTTTAAAGTAGCTTCACGGACACCATCCATGCCTCTAACATCTTTTAAATTATAAAATTCTTTTGGTGGATTTTCATTCGTTATATATGAGTATGCTGTTCTTAATGCAGCTTCCATAACACCACCAGTATTAGCAAATATAACTCCTGCACCAGAGGATTCCCCCATTAACTTATCATAGCTACTATCTTCTAAACTACTAAAATCAATATTTTTCTCTTTAGACCACAAAGCTAATTCTCTTGTAGTTATGACATAATCCATATCACGCATTTCCTCAATATTGTTATATTCAGCAGATGCGTTCATTTCTTCTCTTTGAATTTCATATTTTTTAGCAGTGCAAGGTGTGACAGCCACATTGATAATTTTTAGTGGATCTATTCCCATCTTTTTTGCAAAATATGTTTTTATAGTTGGTCCTTGCATTCCAATTGGACTCTTTACTGAAGATATATGCTCTAATATATCTGGATGGAATGTTTCAGCATATTTTACCCATGCTGGACAACAACTCGTAAATTGAGGTAATGGCTTTTCTTTATTTTGTACCCTATCCAATAGCTCACTTGCTTCCTCCATAATTGTTAAGTCTGCAGCAAAGTTTGTATCAAGAACATAACTTGCACCAAGTTTACGTAATAGTGAGACCATCTTACCTTCGACGAAGCTACCGTCTTGCATTCCAAATTCTTCACCTAGAGAAACTCTGACAGCTGGTGATGTAGAGAATATAACTATTTTGTCTTTGCTTTGAATAATAGATTCTACCTCTTTATAATCGTATACTTCTGTAATACTTGATGTTGGACATACATTTGCACATTGCCCACAATCAATACATACAGCAACATCATTTGTATTCTCTAATGAATAATTCCCATTTACTCCTATGTAATCTGTACAGATATTTTTACATAAACCACATTTTATACATTTTTCCTCATCTCGGCATATCGAATAACTATCAGTTTCTATAGCTACACGAATATCTGTTGATAAATGTTTACTCATTTTATATTCCCCCTTTCTTTTTATTTTAATAATAGTAATCGTTACTATTATTAATTTATAGTTTATATTATATATTTTTTTATGTCAATATTAATTTTAAATCTAACTAATATATATTTTATTTGTAATAATATTAGCTTGGTTTAAATTAAGGCTAATATTAACAATCATTATTGTAATTAGGGAATAATTTATTTATTCAAAAGAAGCTAAAATAAAAAAAGATTTATTATTACTTTAATCTATTTGTAAAATAGAGAAATAATAAAAAGATATGGAATCATGAAGTTTAAAAATAATGGCAATACACCAAACCAAGAAACGGTAACTACGTCTACAGAAATATATGGAGGAGATGAAAGCGACATAAAAAAACAATAGACTACTCTAAATATAAAATATAATGTTTGAATAAAAGAGTATCATATTAAAATACTATATAACTTAATATATTAATCATGTCTAATTTAATTTACAATCAATTGAATATATTGTAAGAATATCTAACAAATAATTAATCATTAATAAAGACTAATAAATAGGTTTGTATAACAGAGTTTCCTCTTTAGTTATTACATTTAAAAATTAAAAAGACACTCAAGATTTATATGTAAAATTTCTGAATCTTGGATGTCTCTTTATTTACTATTTGTTTATATTTTCTCTTATTTTTTTCCCGTCATGTTGAATTTTTAATTTTGTTTCAATCTCTATATTGATATCCTTAACTGGTATATTATCATACCTTACACCCATAATTGCTACTGGGTGAGTCAAATTATTTAATGTTGTACCAGGCTTAATCACCTTAGGTAATTTATTTGTATACTCACTATGTATCACACCTGAATTCATATCATCTTCTATGACAAAATCATCTGACCAATTGCCATCTTCTAACTTATCACTAGATAAATTTGTTGTAAAACTACATAAATCACTAAAACTTCTTCCTTCATCAATTAATTTGATTGACTGATTTCCTTCATATCTTAAATTAAAATCCATAACAGTACATGAATCTTCATCTTTTTCTATTTTATTTATAGTCATATAAATTTTCTCACTCCCATGAGATTTGTTATCACATTTATAAAATAAAAATTCTTTACCTACTGTAATGGGCTCATTAAATTTTCTAAATCCTATTTCTAACTTATCTATAATAGAATCTCCAAAGAACATGTAAATAGAAATTACTACTACACCTATTATTATAATTATTTTATTAGTTTTACTTGTACTGATGTTTTTAACAAGTAAAATTAAATTTACTATTAAATATATAAAAGTAAATAAAGTTCCAACTGCAAATAAAATAATTGATATAATGGTTAAATCTTTATTTAAATATTGCATTATCCATGCAGTCATACCAAGAATCGTATTAGATATACCTTGATTTTTTATTTTGTTGAAAAACCCTTTTTTATTATCATCTTCAGAAGATTTTCTAACCATAATCCCCGCTGTAAATAATGTAATACCTAGTGATATCTGCATAGTACTCAATTTTAAAAATATATCCATTTTGCCATCCCCTTCTAAGTCTTGCGTTATATGTTTACCATAATAATTTATATAGTAAACTTTAGTTAAATTATATATAGTAGGATAATAAAAGTAAATTAAATAATATTCCATAAAATACATTTAAAAAGCATTAACAAAAAAGACACATCAATTACTAATGTGTATTAAAGTATATTCTAACGTAAAATTTTAAAGATTTTTATTAAAAACTAAATGAACATAAAAAATATTTTACAATAATTTTGATACATCCTTAAATTCTTTATTATCTAATATATCTTTTGAAATAACTCCATTACCTAGATTAGACAGTTTATAAGCATTTGCATTTTTATCACTTTTTATTATTTTATACTTATCATCTTTAAATACAATAGCAGTATTATTTTCCAGTGCGATTCCAACTTCACTACTAGATAACATCATTTTATCAAAACGTTCTCTTCCATATTCATTATAATGAGGACAATGAATAGCATTTATAAAACTAAAACCTTCTACCTTTGAGAATTTCCAATTATCATCATTACTTTCAAATGAGTTACTGTCACTATGACCATACTTAAACCAACATATTGAACCTGCACTAAGTCCAGACAATACTGTATTATTTTCAAAAGCACTTCTTAAATATTTGTCTACATTTTTTTCTTTCCATACTCTCATCATTTCTTCTGTATTGCCACCACCTACATAAATTAAATCTGATGAGAGTATTTTATTTTTAATTTCACTATCTTCTAAATTATGTGATAATAGCAATAATGAATCAGTTTTACACTCTAATTTTTCACCATAAACTTTGTTAAATATATCTACATAAGCTAATGCATCACCACTAGCTGTAGGAATAAACAATGTTTTAGGATTTTTTATTCCACTAGATTCAACTATATATTTATCAATCTCTAAAGTTTCAAAATTTCTTATTTCTCATCCACCAATTGCAACTATAGTTCCCATAATATATCTCCTTAACTTTATTAATAATTGATAATTAAAAAATGCTTTATATATTAAATTATTGATAAATTACAATATTTAATAATTTATCTGCAAAAAACTTGGATAAGCAATATAATCCTTTAAGTTTTTAATAGGCAACCAACACATATACTCACAAACACCATTCACATAACTATTGTTGTTAAGTTCTTGTGTTCCAGTACCTTCAAAAAAATTTTCATGTATAAAAGCTAGTCTTTCAATTTCGTATTCTACTGCTGATTCTAAATCATAATTATAATACTTGTGACTTTTTTCACTCTATTCTTCCCCCTTTTTAATTTATATTTATAATAAATTTTAAGTAGAAATACTGATTATCCACTAAAATACTATGTTTATAGTGAATTAATAAATAGAAAATCATTTATTTTACTACTAATTTACCACAAATGAAAAAGTCTTAATATGATATAGTTAGATTATTTATGCTTAACATATCCTATTTCTATATTTCCATAATTCAAAGCTCGTTCAATTATATTTATTATATGTCACGTATTTTTCTAATTCTATCCACTTCAATTTTCTAAAGGATTAGAAGTGATTTTTTAGTATATTACTTATAATTTTTTCACTAAAAAAGAGAAATTTTTATATTTGTTTCATCATCTATCTTCATAAGAAATTCAAAATAATGCAATATATACTTGTAAAATAAATTTGGAAGTATATATACTTAAATTAATAACAAAGAGAGTAGGTATAAAATGAAAAATAAAAATTTGGACATTAGTTACATTATACTGTTTTTTATACTTTCTGGATTAACTATTATATCAATACCCTTGTGTTTAAAATGTGGTATTGAATATTTGTTAATATCAGTTTTATTACTTTTTATAACCGTATGCTTAGGATTAAAAATCAAAAAAACAAATATAAATAACTAGTAATTAAAGTGAAAGCGATTAAGAGAAAAAACTTAATCGCTTTTTTCTTTTTAAATTTAAAATAGAAACAAAATATATCCTAAATAAAATGAGAGAAGAACAAATAAAAAACTAATTTAAAATATTAAAAATTTTGTTTTGATAAGCGTGATAATCAAAAATATTAATTC
The DNA here is from genome assembly GCF_017590215.1 of Clostridium sp. CCUG 7971. Taxonomy (GTDB): domain Bacteria; phylum Bacillota; class Clostridia; order Peptostreptococcales; family Peptostreptococcaceae; genus Faecalimicrobium. The sequence goes on along the minus strand of NZ_JAFFPK010000037.1, from coordinate 19,409 downwards.
AATAATTGTAAATGCCAATTTCTCTTAGGATGAGGTATAGGAAAGACTACATCTAATTATCCAAAATGCCTAAAATTGGATAGAAAGACTTATTTGTATTATAGATATAAACATTATATTATTAATCATATCAATTTTAAATTCATTATCAGATAATATCACCTAATTCTACCATTTTATTTTCATTTTATAATTAAATCTTTTATACCACTTATAACATTTACTTATCTTTAAAAATATTTATTAACATCATTCTTTTTTATACCTTTAACACTATTTTTTATATATAGTTATTCCTAAAAATTTTTGACATATATTCAACTAATTTCATAAGTTTTATATAAATTATATCATATTGAATATCAAAATTTTGTTAAGAAAAACTAAAATAATGCAACCTATAGTCTCAAAATAAATTTAAAAATTTGAAAAACAACAAAGATGAATTATTATCATCGACAACTCATAAAAATAATAAGGGTTACTCGATATCAAAATTATATTGTATTTTACGATAGTAATAACTACTTAATTGCAAAAATCGTAGGTTAACAATAATAACTGTTAACCTACGATTTTCTTTAAAACATAGGTGTAATATAACCCATTTGCAATGCTTTAGTTACTGCTTCTACAGATGAAGTTACATTAAGTTTTTCATATATATGTTGCAAATGATTAGATAATGTTCTTTCACTAATATATAAATCTTTCGCTACTTCTTTTCTTTTTTTTCCACAACTTATCAAAAATAAAATATTTTTTTCTGTATTTGTTAGCTCCTCAATAATTAGCTCATTATTTTCAAGTGAGAAGCAAGTATAACCTTGATATACTCTAAGCAACGAATCAAATAATTTATCCGGACTAATATTTTTGTTGAGAAAGCCACTGATCCCTAATTTTTTTGCTTCATGCTTATATACTGGTAAATCATATCCTGTTAATATGATAATATTCAAGTTAGGTAAGTCCTTTTTTATATTACCTGCAATACTTAACCCGTCCTCATCACTTAGTTTACCGAGGTTTATATCCATTAGAACAATATCTATTTTCTGCTGTAATATAATTTCTGTTAAAGATTCTACATTTTGAGTTGTGTGAAAATTTTCAATTTCTTCATATTCTTCAAATACAATAGCTAAACTTTTTGCAAAAAGTATATGGTCATCAACCAATAAAATGTTTATAAGAATCATCTCCATTCATTATAATTTCAATTTCAATGCGAGCACCTTGCGGTATGTTTTTTGAAAAAATTATATGCCCCCCTAAATCTTCTATTTGCTCTTTTATAGAAGAAAGTCCCTTGTGTTTGATTTTATTTGGTTTTTCTGCATTTTCAATGGAAATACTTTGACTTCCATTGTCACAAACACTTAATCGCAATACATTTCTTTCTACTGATAATATTATCCACGCATGTTTACCATCTGAATGTTTAAATATATTCGTCAACAATTCTTTCGTCAATCTGTATATAAGTATATCATAGGGTTTAGCAATAAATAAATTATCAGAACACTCAAAAGAAACTTTTATCTCTCTATTTGGAAAAGTTTCAGAGACACCTTCAATCAAGTTAGCTAAATTTTCTTTTAATGTTAAAGATTTTAAGATTATCGGGTGATAATCATGCATTTGATTTCTAATATGTACGTTTAAATTATCTAGAGTTTCATAAATGATTTTTTGTACTTCCGGTCGATTGCTTCTACTTGTCATATTTTTGACGGAAAGTAAATCTTGTAATACTTCATCATGTAAAAAAGTTGCAAATTCTGTTTTTAATCGTTCTTCGTTCAGTAATTGATTTAATGTAATCATATATTTACTGTTTATAGTTATTGTGCTGTATCTATTCTTTAAATTTTGTTCTAAGATGATATTGCACAAAAAAACAATGGCAAAAAGTATGTTAATCATAATCACAAAAATTATGAAAGAATAATCCAAAGCAGATATTGTCATATATAAGATCACTATGCTTACTGAGATAAAAGTGATTAACTGACGTAAAGAAAATATGCTTGTTAATGGGATACTCTTACTTTCTTTAAAAGTTATTCCATGAACGCTTATCGAAAATAAAAACACTACAATATACATTCCAAAGTTTCCTATATGATCATCTAAATTTAGTGTCATTAAGTAATAGATAAAGAATATCACTAATGTCAAGCCTATTGAAAACATCACAATTTTCCATTCATTTTTCAAAACAAAACAAATCCGTTTCCAATGATAAAAAATAATAAAAAGAACACATATTAAACTTCCAATAAACTGTATTCCAAACATACTGGCATATACTTGATTAGAAAATAATACACTTATTAATGTACCAATGCAGAATACCAGCAATAAAAAATCAGTTGTTTTTTTAAATCTGTACTTATAGCCTTGGAAAATAAATAAAAAACAAAATTTAATTGAACACGTTATAATGATTGGATTTAATAAGAGAAAAAATATATTCATACCATTCATAGTTTTAGATGAAGATAATAAATACCAGCTATCTAATGTCAGTAATCCGCTGAAAAGATTAAGTATTTTATTTTCTCGAAGATTGCATGAAATTATATATGTTACATCTATTAAAAACAATGTAGATAGGAATAACGGCACTAAATTTTGTATTTTAAATGAAGATTGACCTGCTACTAATCTACACATAAATAAAATTGATAAAATATGGTTGATAAAAAATACCTTCTTTATTGTCAATCCTTTCAATATTTATCACTCCTCATATTGTATTTTTAAATAATTATAGCAGATTATATGAAACAAGAAAAACCAGTCAATCGCTCTATGATACTGATCTGACTGGATTTTCATATATATTTTATAATTTGAGTGCTGCCTTATAACAAGCTCTGACAGTTAAAACATAATAAATTGTATAAATAATAATGGTTAATAGAACAGCAGTAATTACAGGAATATATTGACTAAATGAGCTTCCTAACAGATTTTGCATTAACCCTACTTTGTATACCATTGTTGCAAATATGCAATCTAGTAATCCTAAAAAGAAAGGAATACTAAAAAAAGTCAATACCTGTTTTCTGATAATTTTTTTTATATAGCTTTTTGTATAACCTATTTTTCTTAAAATCTCGTAGTCTGATTTTGAATCAGTTATAGAAGAAACATTATTGAAATATAAAATACTTCCAACAGCAATAAAGAATAATATCACAAGAAAACCAATTAAAAGAATTGTTGAACTATTTAAATATATAAGTTCATTTATCCTATGTGAATTCCCTTGTAAATAAGGACTATTATTCAAATAATCAGATAAAGCACTATATAGAGTTTCATTATTTTGGATTGAATCTCCATTTATGCTTACAATCGTTGACAATGGATGTTGGATACTTGAAATATCATTGTACAAATTATCGCTGACTACTAAAGTGCCCATACTGTTGGCAAAAGAAATTGCATTATCTAATGATACTTCTTTTACAATAACTATTTTTTCTACTGTTCCAAAATTTAAACAGTATTTATTCCCTTTTTCTGATACTGTATCATTAGGTTGGTATTTCATCAATATTACTTCATTATCATTTAATTGTGTAAGTCCTTTTAATACTTTCTCTCTCCCTTGTACCTTTAGTAACTTCATATATTGTGAATATGAGATACATTCAAATCCTGCTTCACGCAATACATTTTCATTATTTGCTCTATTTTTTGAAGCTCCTATATCATACTCCTTTGGTAAATTATCAGATACAGTTGTAACTTTATAAATGTCTGTTGTTAGTAAGGAAATATCATTTTCATTTGAACAATATTGTTTTATAAGATTTTTTATATCTTGTATTTTTGTGTCATTTTCCATTTTAAATTCAATCTCTGATGGAGCTATCCTTCCAACAGAAGCAATTGGATAATAAAGTGTTAATGCCATAACGCTAGATATTGTTAATGTGGCGGCTGACAACAAAGTAAGCATAATAAGTGTTTTAGAATTTGAACGAATACGATAAATGAAATTAGGTGTTGAGATTATTTTTGTACTTGTATAAAATATTTTCTTTTTACGTTTACTTACTTGAACTATGAACGGAAGAAAAGAAGCGATAAAAAACACCGTTCCAATGACAACAAGAAACATTGTTAATAAGCCTATTTGATAAAATCCAATTGTTATCCACAAAGAATTTGAACCTATAAGGATATTTAAAGTTAATAAATAACCTCCTAAAATCATAATGAATCCTAAAAATGCCGATATTTTATGAACCTTCATTTTCTTTTCGGCGCTTTTTTCATATCGTACTAAATTCATTAAAGATGTTTTATAAAGAAATATACTATTTGAAATTGTTAATATAAGCACTACTATAAATACAAATAGAGCAGTTTTACAAATTGCATTAAAATCAAAAAGGTGTATTTCAGAATTGTTGATACCCAGATTAAGCAATTCGTTAATCAAGAAAATAATTCCTTTATGTGCAAATGCACCAAATATAATCCCAACTATAACTGCACCAAAACAGATTAAAATATTTTCAAATATTAATAAAGATAATATGTTTGCCTTACGGTAACCCATTAATGCATATATACCTAATTCTTTTGTTCGTCTTCGTAAGAAAAAACGATTAGAATAAGTCATATAAAATAGTACAAATACCATTAAAAATACGGATATTACAGTACACATTGTTTCAACTCGACCATCAGTAGAAATCCTTTCTATCATAACTGTATTAACTGAAAAAGATGTAAATGCGAAAAATACCGTTATAACAAATGCAATAGAAATCAAATAAAGTGAATAAAAAGAAAATTTTTTTATTAGATTTCTTATCGCCATATGAAATGTATTCATCATAATTTCCCCCTTATCTGTTGATATCTAATTTAGAAATTTCTTTGACAATCTGCTCATAGAAAAGTTGTCTATTTTTATTAGTAGCTTTGTGTAGTTCTTGAACAATATGTCCATCTTTAAAAATCAAAATACGATTTGTGAAGCTGGCGGCGTAAGGATCATGTGTTACCATTAAAATTGTTGTTTTTAATTCGTTGTTTGCTTCATATAAAGCGTTTAATAATTCAGTTGCTGAATTTGAATCTAAAGCTCCAGTTGGTTCATCTGCAAATAAGATACTTGGTTCTTTAACAATTGCTCTAGCTGCTGAAACACGTTGCTTTTGTCCTCCAGATAATTCGTTTGGATATTTATTAAGTTGTGACGCAATACCAAATCTTTCTGCTAAACTTTTGATTTTAATTTCTATTTTTTTTGGTGGTAGCTTTTGCATTGTTAAAGGAACTGCTATATTTTCTTGAATAGTAAGGCTATCTAATAAAAAGTATTCTTGGAAAATAAAGCCTAAATTATCTCTACGAAAATCTGCAGAACGTGTGTCATTAAGAGATTTTAAATTTACATCATTGATATACACTTCTCCATCTGTAGCTTTGTCAATTGTAGAAAGGACATTTAATAGTGTCGTCTTCCCAGACCCAGATGCTCCCATAATTCCTATGAACTCACCCTCTACAACTTCAAAGGAAACCTTATTTAAACTTGGCTTTTGTCCTTTTGAATAAATTTTAGTTATGTCATTTACTTTTAATATCGTACGCATTATAATATCTCCTTTCGCTATCGTATAACAAAATTATATTTCTCTAAAAAATATAAGGCATGAGTAAATATCGCAATCTTTTTTGCGTGAATTACTCACGCTTTACACAATAAAATGTAATATGCTCCTTTAAAAGGAAGTGATTTGATGAAAAACATACTAATTATAGAGGATAATAATGCTTTGTGTACTTTATTAGTTAGAATTTTAGAAAAATACTACATCGTTTATAGTGTTTCTAGTCTAAGTAAAGCCAGAAATTTTTTAGAAGGAAAAAAATAAAAGTCGTTGGAAAACTTGTCGTTTTTGGGGACGTTTTTAGGTGCTATAAAGCCTTTGAAATTGAATATTCAACGACCTCAAAACTCTCTTGTAGAAACACAACAATGGCTCAAAGATGGAGGCGTATTATCAGCTATTAAATGGGTTTACTTTTTAGAAGAACATAACGCTCTTTGGGAATTGAAATCTATTGATGATATGCTTTCTAAGGTGCATTATAGTCCTACTCTTACGAGTAAACTTACGGCTCATTTACAACGTATGGAACGTGAAGAACTCATACCGTATATTCAGTATAGTACTAAACTATAATACATGGAGGGATTCGATGAGTATAAAAAAAGACATTCCTGTATGGGAAAAATATATTCTTACCATTGAAGAAGCTTCAAAGTATTTTAATATAGGACACAATAAACTCCGTAAAATGGTAGAAAGTAATAAGCATGCTAATTGGTTTATTATGAATGGGAATCGTGTTCAGATTAAACGAAAACAATTTGAACAAGTAATAAATGAACTAGGTACTATTTAATGAAAATGAGCCTTATATATGATATTATTTTAATATATCATATCAAGGCTCTTTCTATTGAAAGGAGCAGATATAATGTCGGAAAAAAGACGATATAGTAAAGGTCGTATTTTAAAAACTGGAGAGAGTCAGAGAAAGGATGGAAAATACTTATATAAATATGTAGACGCATTAAGAGAAACACAATTTGTATATTCTTGGAAACTTGTTCCAACAGATAGTGTTCCAAAAGGCAAACGTGATTGTCTATCACTTAGAGAAAAAGAAAAAAATATAAGAAAAGATATAGAAGATGGTATAGATACTGTAGGTAAGAAGATGACACTTTGTCAACTCTACTCAAAACAAAACTCAAATAGAGCTAATATAAAGAAAAGCACTCAATATCAACGTAAACAGCTTATGAAGCTATTAAAACAAGATAAGCTAGGGTCAAGAAGTATTGCCACCAGATGCTAAAGAATGGGCTTTACGCATGAAAGAAAACGGTTATGCGTATAAAACTATAAATAACTATAAACGTTCTTTAAAAGCTTCATTTTATATTGCAATAGCAGATGATTATGTAAGAAAGAACCCTTTCGATTTTGTATTGAGTACAGTTATAGAAGAGAATTCTAATTCAAAACAAGCACTTACTAAAGAGCAGGAAGAACATCTTTTATCTTTTGCGAAAACAGATAGAACATAGCGTAAATATTATGATAAACTTGTTATACTGTTAAAAACAGGACTTCGTATTTCAGAACTATGTGGATTGACTAAGAATGATATAGATTTTGAAAATTATCTTATCCATGTCAATCATCAGTTGTTGAGAAATAAGGAGGTTGGGTACTATATAGAAATCCCTAAAACAAAAAGTGGAACACGTTATATTCCTATGAGTGATAAAACTTGCAAAGCGTTTAAACGTGTTATGCCAAGAAATCAGAAAGTTAATTATATAGAGATTGATGGATATAGCAATTTCTTATTTATTAATGAAAAAGTATATCCCATGACTAATGCTTATTATACAGGAGCTTTTTCTAATCTCACAAAGAAATATAACAAATACCAGGAAAATGAATTACCCAAAATAACACCTCATATTTTACGTCATACATTCTGTACTAGATTGACAAATAAAAATATGAATCCTAAAAGTTTACAGTACATCATGGGACATTCAAACATTAATATTACTTTAAATCTATATACTCATGCGTCTATTGATGGTATAAAGGAAGAAATGAGAAGTTTGATGATATAAATTTACCACGATTTATACCACGTTTGATAGTGAAAATATGGGAATAAATATAAAGATATATAAGTATTATCAGGTAGTATAAATGTCTGCAAACCTTGAAAACAAAGAACTTACATACATTTATAAAGATTTGTAAAAATAATTTAAAATTTACATTTAATTTTATTTAAATATTAAATTTTAAGCTTTTGCCTTATCATATATTTTAATTTCAAATCCTGATGAAATAGCTCCTTTACTACAGACTCTCTTACAATCTCCACAACGAATACACTCACCTGAATTACAGTCTTTTGTTACTTCTATATTCATCTTACAAGCTCTTTCGCAAGCCTTACATCCGCTACATTTAAACTTATCTAAATTCATTTTATAAAAACTTAGCTTATTAAAAAGTGAATAAAAAGCACCTAATGGACAGATGTACTTACAAAATGGTCTATAAATAAATATAGATGAAACTATTGTTAAAATAAGTAAACCTATCTTCCAGTTAAATAAAAATCCTACTACTTGTCTTAATCCTTCATTTTTTATTAAAAGTGGAATTCCACCCTCTAAAGTTCCAGTTGGACAAATCCACTGACAAAAATAAGGTTGGGCGATTTCATATTTATTAGTTAAAAATATAGGTAAAAGTATAACTGGTATAAGTAACACTAGATATTTAACATATCTTAAAGGTTTATCAATATATTTTGGAATTTTTAACTTTGGTGTTTTTATTTTATAAAGCAAGTCTTGTATAAATCCAAACGGACATAAAAATCCACATACAAATCTACCTAAAAGTACACCGAATAATATCATTATTCCAACTACATAATAAGAAAAGTTGTAATATTTACCTCCTAGAACTGCTTGTAGTGACCCTATTGGGCAAGAAGCTACTGCACCAGGACAAGAGTAGCAATTTAATCCCGGTGCACAAATGTATTTTGATTTTCCTTCATAAATTTTTCCTTTAAAAAATCCAGCAATATACCCATTTGAAAGTACAGTTGCCATAATTTGAATATACGTTCTTTTCATTATCCCACTCCAATACATTCAAGACAAATTTTCACAGCCTTTTTTAAAACCATAAGGTGCTCCTGCCTTAATATACCTATACAGATAAAATATATTGAAATTAGAAGCAAAATATATTTACTAAAATGCTGTAAATTTTTCATTATTACTTTGCCTCCACTAATTTTAATCGATCAATTATAGATTTTTCATACGCTTTAGCTGTTTGTTCATCAAAATGAGGCGTACCAACAGCCTTTCCTTCACTATCAACAAATATTGTTGTAGGAAATGCTTGTACATCATCAGTAAGATTTCTCTTTAAAAATTCATCTGGAATTAATGTTGTAAATTTAGCTCCTGTCATTTTCATAATTTCTTTTGCAAAATCTAAATCCTTTTTACTATCTCCTGCATCTGTACATATTGAAATTATATTAGTATCCTTTGGTAAATCCTCATAAAGTTTTTCAATTTCTGGCATTTCTTCTATACATGGACCGCACCCTGTATTCCATATATTTATCATTGTTAATTTATATTTACTAAATATATCTGAAGTAATTTCTTTTCCATTTAAGTCTTTTGCTTTAAACCCTTTAAGATTAGTATTTTTATATTGTTCTATTTCCTGTTGTTTTTGTTGTTTTTCTTCTTCTTCTGTAAGTACAATTACATCAGCTGGTCCTAAGAAACGAAGAATTACAACTAATGCTGTAAAAATTATTGCTATTGTGATTAATACTCTTATTAATGTTTTAATTAACTTATTCATTTTCTTCTCCTTTTTCAATTTATATATTTTATATTTCTGATAGGACTTATCCCTGTATCTAAGATATAATATTCAAAATTGAAAGTCAATATTTATTTATCGTAAAACAATAATATCATATTGAATAACGAAGCATCATATTCTTTAATAATATTGAAACAACAGTATTTTAATCTTATTTGTGAACATAAAAATTTACTTTATTCGTTTCTTCAGCAACCTATAAATCAGATAGAATATAATTGCCTTATATATAAAAAAGCCTAGTATTACAGATTTTATCTCTGTAATACTAGGCTTTTAACTTATGCCATTACTAAATTTTTGTCTTTATCAGTTATATAATCTAATACTAATTCCTCCCTAGCTACTGCTAAATCAGAAATTTCTTTATTATTATATACACTAAACTTAAATCCTAAGTTAAACTCTTCAAATTTACATCTGTACTTATCTAGTTGCCATTGTCCACAAGAGTTTGTTCCTACTCCATTTTGCTTGTAGTCAATATTAAATACTATATAATCTCTTTTCTCTAAATCTATTGTGTGTTTTGCATATTCTAAATCAGTATCTTCATAATATGATGCACTAAAATCTAGTTTATCGTTAGCTACTGCCATTACTGACATTCCTCTATCATCACTTAATCTTACCCAAGAACAATCACTTCTATTTCCATTTTCTTGAGGCTTAACATAATTTGTAAATAGCCCATCTACACTGTTTTCATATACTCCAAATAAGTTGCATTCTTTAGTATCAGCGTAAGATTCTCCTGGGCCTCTACCTTTATATTTAACATTATCTAAGTTTTTGTTAACTTTAAGTTTTAATCCTATTCTAGGTAACATTTCTGGTGCAGTTTCAATTCTTCCACTTGGAATTCCTGATACATTTACTAATATATCTCCACTACCTAAAACAGTATATTCATAAGTTGACTTGTAATGCCATGCAGAGTTTGTGCTTCCATTTATTGTTTCAACTTTAAATAATAACATGTTTTCTTTTTCTTCATAAGAAACATTTGTAACTACCTCATGCATTAAGTGCATAAAATACTTTTTCTTATAGTCTTCAACTACATACATATCATTATCTATTGGAGCTCTCCAGAAATTAAGTCTTGGGCCTTCTTCAACCAATAAATAATCATCTTTACTTATTTCTAAAATATTACCTCTTACTAAGTCAAATACTACTTTAAAGTTTTCTCCTTTAGCCGTTAATTTGCAATGTTCTTTTATAATTTCTAAACTTCCTTTTGGAGTTACTTTAATCTTTTCAGTTACTATTGGCAATTCAAATTGTGCTGTTGCAAGTTCATGACCTGCCTCACACCAAGAAGTAGCTTCTCTTAATACATAAGATATATTTAGGTAATAAGTTGAGCCTTTAGTTTTTGCAAAGTCTAAGTTATATGGTAATTTAATCTCTGCTTCACTTCTACCAGTTATTGATGGCATTGGTATTCTAGAAGAACTTATAACCTTATCATCTTCTTTTATACTATAAACTAAATCTAAGCAATCTAAGTTTTTAAAGTCATATCTATTTATTACTTTTATTAATCCTTTTTCTAAATCAACAACATGAGTTTCGGCTGGCTCTATAACTTTTTTATATTCTAATAATCCTGGAGATACACTTCTATCTGGCATTATAAGTCCATCTATGCAGAAATTTATATTACTTGGATCATCTCCAAAATCTCCTCCGTATTTATAGTAAGTTTCTCCATTTTCGCCTTTACTTTCTATACCATGGTCAAACCATTCCCATATAAATCCACCTTGTAATTTATCATAAGCATAGAATAAATCTTGATATTCTCTAAGATTTCCTGGGCCATTTCCCATCGCATGACAGTATTCACATAATATATGAGGCTTTTTAATATCATTTATTACCTTATCCATTAATAATTTACTATCATGTTCTAACCAAGTGTACATTGTACTATAAACTTCTGACACTGGCCCTTCACTTTCATCAACATTAAAATCGCCCTCATAATGAACAAGTCTTGTCGGATCTATTTCTTTAGCCTTAGATGCCATTGCTTTAAAATTGCATCCAAATGCTGATTCATTTCCAAGTGACCACATTAATATACATGGATGATTTTTATCTCTTGCTATCATTCTAGTAATTCTATTTACATAAGATTTTTCCCAAGCTGGGTCATCACTTATCCATTTATAATCTCCTGTAAGTTCAAATCCATGACACTCAAGGTCTGTTTCATCTATTACATACATTCCATATTCATCACATAAATCGTATATATAATGAGAATTTGGATAGTGAGCAGTTCTTATTGCATTTATATTATGTTGTTTCATTAATAATATATCTTTTATCATTTCTTCTTTTGCTACAACTCTTCCGTTTTTAGGATTGTAGTCATGTCTGTTTACCCCTTTAAATTTAATTGCAACACCATTTACTAAGAATACTTCACCTTTTAACTCAATTTTTCTAAATCCAACCTTTTGAGGTATTACTTGTATTAATTTTTCATCTTCATAAACTGATACTAATAAAGTGTATAAGTTTGGTTCTTCTGCATTCCACTTTAAAGGATTTTTTACTTCTTTACAGTAATTAACTTCTCCATTTTGAGTTTTTACAAAATCTTCAAATACTATATTTTGATTTATATCTAATAATTCAAATTTTACATTTTGATTATTAGTTTTTCTAAATTTTAAATCTATATTTAAAGTAGCATCTTTATATTCACTATCTAAATCAGTAACTATTTTTATATCTTCTACTCCACAAACAGGTTCAGTATATAGTTCAACATCTCTAAATATACCACTTAACCACCACATATCTTGGTCTTCTAAATATGTACCATCTGACCATTGATATACTCGAACGCAACATTCATTTTCTCCTAATTTAACCCAATCAGTTATATCAAATTCAGTTTGTATTCTAGCACCTTTACTGTATCCTACTTCTACTCCATTTATCCATACGTTATATGATGAGTCAACACCATTAAACTTAAGTATTATTCTTTCTCCTAACCAAGATTTATCTATATTAAACTTTCTCTTATATATTCCTGTTGGATTTTCTGTTGGTACATATGGAGGATTTATAGGGAAGTTATACCATAAATCTGAATAGTGCATTTTACCATACCCTTGTAATTGCCAGTTACCTGGAACTAATATATTATCCCATGAATCACTATTAAAATCTTCTTTGAAAAATCCTTCTGGTGAATACTCTGGAGCATCTAAGAATAAAAATTTCCAGCTACCATTTAGATTTTTAAAGTTGTGAGTGTATTTATTTTCTCCAAGTAATGCTAGATCTCTAGATTCAAAACTTTGAAAATGCGCTCTTGCCTCTAGTCTATTAACTCCATCAATACTAATGTTTTCCCATAGCTTCATAGTTTTTATCTCCCCTTATTTATATTATTTAATAAAGATTTATCTATTTTTAAATAAAGGACCTAATTTAAATACTATATTTAGGTCCTTTATTTCATACAAATTTTAATCAAGCAAATTTTACTATCTTGCACCTTTTATAGTTGTATCTACTAATTCATTAGCTACATCTTTACCAACTTTATTTTCATATTTCTTCCAACATATTAATGCAAATCCTAAAAATATCACTAATCCTAATACGTTATATACTAAAACAAATATTGGATTTGCAGAACCTTCTGCTAAAGTTCCATTTAAATAAGCCATTATGTCTGCTGGTGAAGGTATTGAAGATATTACAAATACAAAACTGAATAATGCAAGTAATAATATACCTATTCCTATACCAAATCCTCTTGATCCTACTTTGAAATCTCTTTTTACAGTATTTTCTTTTTTAGCTCTTAAAACAATGTATCCTACTAAGAAGAAAAGTACTGGGATTAAAGATGTTGATGCAGTCATATTTATTAATATTTCAAGTAAAGTATCAACTGAACCTATTCCAAGTGCTGGTATTATTAAAAGTACTGTTACTATCATTGCTTGAAGATAAAGTGCATTAATTGGATTTCCTTGATTATCAGTTTTAGCTACCCATTTTCCAAATATACCTTCTGGTATTTCAGAGAATAATACCTTAACTGGTGCTGCTGTCCAAAGTACTAATGAACCTAAGCTTGCAAGTAGCATTATAAATCCAACTATATTTGTTATTATATTTCCTATTCCATAATGAGAACCTAGTAATAAGAATGAATCAAATAAACCATTTGAGAAGTTTCCATGTAATGTCTCTGCTGGAACTATTAAACCTACTGCTGCTGCCCCTAATGCGTAAAGTGTTCCTACAAGTACTGTTGAAAATAACATTGTTTTTATAAATGCTTTATTTCCACCCTTAACGTCTTTTATATAAACTCCTATACTTTCAGCACCACCTACTGCTTGAAGTACCCAAGCAAGTACCATAAAGTATTTCCAATCAAACTTTGGTGACATAGTTTGTGCGCTAAATTCTTGTGCTGGTTCTTTACCTAAAAATAATATTACTCCAAAAGATAAAACTATAAATCCAATTCCAAGTACCATTCTAGCTGCCCCTGATAAACTTGTAATTTTAGATACCCAAGCTACCCCTTTAGTTGATATTATTGTTACTCCCCAGAAAAGTATTATTGATAATATTGAAATTAAAACAGTTTTTCCATCAAATATATTTTTTCCAACTAATGCGTAAGATGCATATATTAAAGTTTTAGGAAGTAATGATGTAAAGAAAAACAAGTTAACAAAGAAATACGACCATGACCCTAAAAATGCCCACTTTGCACCTAGTGAAGTTTTTATCCAACTATTAATACCCGACTCTGAATTTGAATTTGCAGATGCAAACTCTCCTATCATTAATGCAAATGGGAAAAAGTAAAATATTGTTCCAAATAAATAAGATGGTACAGTAGCTAAACCAATGTTTACACTACTATCAATAATATTTCCAAATGAAAACACTGCTGTAAATGTCATAAGCATTAAAGCACTTGAACTAAGACTTCCCCTTTTTTCACTCATAATAATCTCCTTATTAATCATTGTATTTTTGTTACATAAATAAATCTTAAAAACACAAAACAAATTTAAAAATAATAATGGCTAAAACTAAGCAAAATACATTTAAATTTATAAATCTCCCCTAGTATACCTTGATTTCATATATATACCTCTTTAGTGAAACGTTTTCTTGACACTTTAATAATATACTTTTAATACTTTCTTATCAATACAGTAATGTTGCAATGATTTGTATTATTGTTGCATATTAAAAGTTGACAATCATTCATAATTTTTCTACAATCAAAGTATAAAACTTAATTTTATATAATTATTTTCATAGACATAAGTTAAATTTTCTACAAGTTAGATATGTTACTTAATCTCATATTATAGGAGGGGCTATTATGGAAAAGTTCGGTATATTTTCTACAGATTCAAAACCTAGCAGTGAACTTTATATTTATGAATGTGGATTTGAGCATTGTGCTCCTAGAGACCCTTATCAATATGAACAGATAGATTATTATCTACTTCATTACATACTAGAAGGGGAAGGTCTTTTCTTTATGGACGGTAAAGTTCATCATTTAAAAAAGGGAGATGGATTTTTTATACCACCTTTTACCGATAATAACTACTACCCTTTAACTGATAATCCTTGGGTATATAGATGGATTGGCATTAATGGAACACAAGCACAAGAACTTTTATCTTTATGCGGATTTAAAGATAAAAACTTTATATTCAATTATACAAAAGATGATAAAATAGATAACTATTTTAAAAATATTTATGAAAGTTGTACTTCAAATAATCTCTTTGAAGCTTTAGGATATTTATACCAATTTTTATCAACTTTGATGAAAGAACATTCAACATCTTATCAAAGTTCTAGTATTCCATCTAAGGTTTATATATCTAAATCAATAGAATTTATAAAAGAAAATTACACTAAAAATATATCTGTATCTGATATTTCTGATTATTTGAATATTGATAGAAGTCATTTTTTCAAAATTTTCAAAAAAGATATGATGATAAGCCCTCAAGATTACATAATTAATTATAAAATTAAACAAGCTTGTGATTTACTTAGAAAAAGTAGTTATTCTGTATCAGAAATTAGTAGTTTGGTAGGATTTTCTTCTCCTTCTTATTTCTCAAAGACTTTTAAGAAGAATATGGATACTAGCCCTATTAAGTATAAAGAATTGTTTATAAAATAGAAAAATTCGCTTCGCTTGATACATGTATGGGCGAACAATTTCATGTCGCCAACGACTGCGTCCGTTGCTCAAGTTTAGATGTTGGGATTATAAAAAGAGTTATATTTAGATACTTTAAAATATTTAAATATAACTCTTTTTATATTAATTTTAAATTGATAGCTACATTTCATTTGGTTTATCTTATATTTAATCTAGTCCTTTATATCACTTAATAGTCCTTTTTTACTAGCATTATACAAAAGGTAAGCACATAGAGCAAATGATATACTCCCTATACTAAATGCAACTACTATAGATGAAACTTTTACAATTATTCCTGATAATAAAGTTCCTATCATTATTCCAAGATACATAACTGTAGAAGTTAATCCATTTACTTTACCTAGATATTCTTGATCTGTAGTTTTAGTTATAATAGACATAACATATCCACTTAATATTCCTCCTATAACATTATCTATAAATTGAAGTGACATAGTTAACCATGCAATTGTAGAATATCCTTCAAAAAATACTGTAAAAGCAAATACTCCAATAAGCATATATAGTATTTTAATATTGTTTAATTTTTTTGATATAGATATATAAATACCTCCACCTACAATAACTCCAATACCTGCTATTCCTGAAAAGAATTGATAAAAACTTTCATCAAGCCCAAGTCTTTGTGTCACTAAAAATATATCTAAATTATTTGCTATTCCAATTGCAAATGATAGTATTAAAAACATCTTAGTAAATACCATTAAAATAGGCTTTTTCTTTAAATATTTAAATGTAAGCTTTACATCATCTAGTAATCCTTCACTTTCAATTTTTGAAAATTCTTTACTCGGTAATGTAAATATTAAAGCTACAGATACTAAAAATAAAGCTGCTATTATAATAATAGTTTTATCCATTCCAAATGTAAAATAAAAATATGACCCTATAAAAGGCCCTATAACACAAAATAAAGAACCTAATAATTGAGATATTCCTATCGCCCCATCAATGTTATCTTCATCTACATACTCTTTAAAATACTTTTGAGACGCTGGGTAAGAAAACTGTGTTACAATAGCAGATATTAGTGTTGCTATAAATATAGCCCCTATATAACCATTTTTAATAAATAAACCTAATATTATAAAAGATATAAAACTAAATGAATCTCCTAATAACATCAATCTTTTAGGATTATATTTGTCAGCTATTATCCCTCCTATAAATGTTAATAAAAACATTGGTAAAAACTCTATAAAATTTAATGATGATATAGCAAGTGGATCTCCATTTGTAGCATCCATAATAAAAAACATTATAGCTATATTTCTTATCCATATAGCCGCTTGCTGTATAATATCAGTAATTAGTATTGTCATAAATACTCTATTTTTAATTAAATTCATTTTATCCTCCTTAAGTCACATTGCTTATTTACTATTCTAAACAATGGAGTAACTCTAAGGTCAATATATATTTTTAAATTCTTAAACTTATATTTACGAAATACGTCTCATCATCATTTTTCTTAGGTAAATAAAACTCATAGCTAACATACGCTATATTATTTTTTTCACACTTAAAATATTTATTAATGGAAACTATATAATCATTTATTTCATTTATTGCTCCGTAAAAACTAGTAGTAACAAACTTACCACTTACATTTTTCCTTACAAGTCCTATCTTATCTTCTTTTAAATATCGTTGTATTAAGCTTATATTATTTTCATTTTCTTTTATAAAAGCCATAGTTTCATCTTCTTCTATAGCTTCATTTTCTAATATATTATAAATGTAAATATAAGCCTCTTCATTTAAATGAACTAACTCTTTTTCAATTGTCACTTCATCTTTTTTATATAAATCTGAATTTAGTACAATTTTAGTATCAAATCCATAAATATTAAAGTTTTCTTCAGTTATTTTAAGTTTGCTAAAATCATATTCATTATCAAAGTTTATTATTTTATCTAATATTTCTTTGCTATTATGTATAATTTCTTGCAATCCTTCTAGTTCTTTTATTTTTCTTTTAATTATTTCTTCTTCTCTTATCACTAAATTTTTATACTCTTTTACATCTTCACTTTCTATAGTTTTTTTAATGTCCGCTAAAGATATTCCTAAATATTTTATTCCAAGGATTAATCCTAGCTTTTCTAAATGTTTTAATAAATAATATCTATATCCATTGTTTTTATCTACTTCAGGAGTTAAAATTCCTATTTTATCATAATATCTTAATGTGTCTTTACTTATATCAAAGATTTTACTTACTTGTCCTATTGAAAGCTTCATTTATTTCATCCTTTTCAGTTTTTATGATTTTATATAGATTCTCTATTTTTCATAGCTTACATTTATAGATATTTTTATAATATAGTCATCAATATTTTTCGCTACCACTTCATCAAATATTACATTTTCATAGGAATTTCCAACTATACAAAGATTATTATCTTCAATAAACTTTATCAACTCTTTATACAAAATATAAGTTTTATCATAATAACCTCTCTTATATCCAACTACGTATAGCCCTTTAGGCTTTACAATTATATTTTCATTAACTGCATCTTTATTAACCTTAGTGTAATAATAACTATAATCAGCATAATCCTCATTGTATATACTATCTTTACTTATAATAACTCCAACTGGATAGCCTATATATAAATCTTTTCTATAACAATAATCTAAATGATCTATATAACAATTTAAATCATAAGGCTCCTCACTATTATTTACTGGTCTACTAAGTAATAGATATTCCTCTTCTTGTTCTTCAATTATTATATCATTATTAAAATTCTTACCTTCTTTAACAATGTTAATTTTGTTAAAGAGCATTTCTTGCTTTCTTCTTAGATTTTTTATTTCTTTTTCAATTTCTTCATGTTCATAACTAAAAAGTTCTAAAATATTTTCTGGATTTCTATTATCCATAAAAGTTTTGATTTCCTTAAGAGGCATACCAATATCTTTTAAAGTCCATATGACATTGAATAAGTCAACTTGACTCTCAGCGTAGTATCTATAACCATTCTCCTCTACTTTTTCAGGTTTAAACAATCCTATTTCATCATAATGAAATAAAGTTTTTTTATTAATTTTAAATAGTTTGGCAAATTCGCCAGTAGAAAAATATCTCATTTTTTTATTCTCCTTATTGACTATCCTGTAACGGGATACCTTATTATATATTAAAGAAATAGATATATCAAGGAGGACATTATAATGAGTAGTTCATTAAATAATAATATAACTTTAAAATCTTTAATTAAATTTACTTTACCAACTGTTATTATGATGGTATTTTTTTCGCTAAGTACAATTATAGATGGGGTATTTTTATCTAGATATGTTGGAGCAAATGCATTATCTGCATCTAATATAGTTTATCCTGTAATAAATATTTTAATAGGTATAAGCGTTATGTTTGCTACTGGAGGAAATGCTATTGTAGCAAAATATATGGGAGAAGGTAAAAGTCAGGAAGCTAAGGAAACTTTTACACTTATTACATTAAGTGCATTAGCAACTGGAATTATAGTTGCTCTAATATCTGTAGTATTTATAAAGGATATAATATATGCTTTAGGTGCAACAGATAGCTTATATAAAAATTGTTTTGATTATCTGATTGTATTTTTAATATTTGCACCTGCTTTAATATTAAAGCTATTTTT
>NZ_JAFFPK010000036.1 GCF_017590215.1 Clostridium sp. CCUG 7971 | reverse complement strand
AATACCTTTTGCATATACTCACCTCAAAACTCCTTTATTTTATTATATTTAAAGTGAATTTAAAGTGTGAGTATTAGTACATAAAAAAAATATTACGTGGCTACGTCTTACTCTCCCAGGCAGTTGCCCACCAAGTACCATCAGCGCTAAAGAGCTTAACTTCTGTGTTCGGAATGGGAACAGGTGTATCCTCTTTGCTATTGTAACCACATAATCTCTTATGCTTAATATTTCTATTAAGTTTTTCAAAGTTAATACTCTGAAAACTGCAAACATTTATTGAATTAATCATTTTAATTTGGTCAAGTCCTCGACCTATTAGTATCGATAAGCTAAATACATTACTGCACTTACACCTTCGACCTATCAACCAGGTAGTCTTCCTGGGGTCTTACCCTTACGGTGGGAAATCTTATCTTGAAGTTGGCTTCGCGCTTAGATGCTTTCAGCGCTTATCCATTCCGTACATAGCTACCCAGCCATGCCCTTGGCAGAACAACTGGTACACCAGAGGTACGTCCATCCCGGTCCTCTCGTACTAAGGACAGGTCTCCTCAAATTTCCTACGCCTGCGACGGATAGGGACCGAACTGTCTCACGACGTTCTGAACCCAGCTCGCGTACCACTTTAATGGGCGAACAGCCCAACCCTTGGGACCTACTACAGCCCCAGGATGTGATGAGCCGACATCGAGGTGCCAAACCTCCCCGTCGATGTGGACTCTTGGGGGAGATAAGCCTGTTATCCCCAGGGTAGCTTTTATCCGTTGAGCGATGGCCCTTCCATGCGGAACCACCGGATCACTAAGTCCGACTTTCGTCCTTGCTCGACCTGTATGTCTTGCAATCAAGCTCTCTTTTGCCTTTACACTCTTCGTACGATTTCCGACCGTACTGAGAGAACCTTTGAGCGCCTCCGTTACTCTTTGGGAGGCGACCGCCCCAGTCAAACTGCCCACCTGACGGTGTCCCAAGACCTGATTCAAGGCCTATGGTTAGGATCCCAGTACTACAAGGGTGGTATCCCAAGGATGACTCCACACAAACTGGCGTTCATGCTTCAAAGTCTCCCACCTATCCTGTACATGTAGTACCAAGACCCAACGTCAAGCTACAGTAAAGCTCCATGGGGTCTTTCCGTCCTGTCGCAGGTACCCGGCATCTTCACCGGGATTACAATTTCACCGAGTCTATTGTTGAGACAGTGCCCAAATCGTTACGCCTTTCGTGCGGGTCGGAACTTACCCGACAAGGAATTTCGCTACCTTAGGACCGTTATAGTTACGGCCGCCGTTTACTGGGGCTTAAGTTCACTGCTTCGATTGCTCTAACAGATCCCCTTAACCTTCCAGCACCGGGCAGGCGTCAGCTCCTATACATCGTCTTGCGACTTAGCAGAAACCTGTGTTTTTGGTAAACAGTCGCTTGGGCCTATTCTCTGCGGCCATCGTGATGATGGCACCCCTTCTCCCTAAGTTACGGGGTCATTTTGCCGAGTTCCTTAACAATAGTTCTCTCGCTGGCCTTAGGATACTCTCCTCACCCACCTGTGTCGGTTTGAGGTACGGGCGCCTTTAAACTCGATAGAGACTTTTCTTGACAGTGTGAAATCAGCTACTTCGCTACTAAATTTCGCTCCCCATCGTACCCCAGCATTATCAAGACGGATTTGCCTATCTTGACTGCCTCAGTACTTAGCCACACATAACCAACAGTGTGGTTAGCTTATCCTACTGTGTCATCCCATTTCTCAAGCGTTTATTGGCGGTACAGGAATATCAACCTGTTGTCCATCACCTACGCCTTTCGGCCTCGGCTTAGGTCCCGACTAACCCAGGGCGGACGAACCTTCCCCTGGAAACCTTGGGTTTACGGCCCGTGGGATTCTCACCCACGTCTCGCTACTCATGCCAACATTCTCACTCGTATACTGTCCACGCGTCCTTACGGTCACGCTTCAGCCTGCATACGAAGCTCCCCTACCCATCATAATGATGCCGTAGCTTCGGTAGTACGTTTTAGCCCCGGAAATTTTCGGCGCAGGATCACTCGACCAGTGAGCTATTACGCACTCTTTAAATGAGTGGCTGCTTCTAAGCCAACATCCTGGTTGTCTGTGCAATCCCACATCCTTTACCACTTAACGTACATTTAGGGACCTTAGCTGACGATCTGGGCTGTTGCCCTTTCGACTATGAATCTTATCACCCACAGTCTGACTCCCAAGTATAAGAATACGGCATTCGGAGTTTGATAGTCTTCGGTAAGTGCAATACCCCCTAGGACATTCAGTGCTCTACCTCCGCTTCTCTCAACCTTGAGGCTAGCCCTAAAGCTATTTCGGGGAGAACCAGCTATCTCCGGGCTCGATTGGAATTTCACCGCTATCCACAAGTCATCCCCGAGCTTTTCAACGCTCGTGGGTTCGGTCCTCCACGAAATTTTACTTTCGCTTCAACCTGCTCATGGATAGGTCGCCCGGTTTCGGGTCTACGTCAAGTAACTTAAGCGCCCATTTAAGACTCGCTTTCGCTACGGCTCCACACCTTAAGTGCTTAACCTTGCTACTTAACGTAACTCGTTGGCCCGTTCTACAAAAAGTACGCGGTCACACAAGTAATGTGCTCCCACAGCTTGTAAGTGCAGGGTTTCAGGTTCTATTTCACTCCCCTCCCGGGGTTCTTTTCACCTTTCCCTCACGGTACTATGCGCTATCGGTCACTAGGTAGTATTTAGGCTTGGAGGATGGTCCCTCCTGCTTCCCACAGGGTTTCACGTGTCCCGTGGTACTCTGGATCATATCTAAAGAATTATCGTTTCAAATACAGGGCTATTACCTTCTATGGCGGAGCTTTCCAACTCTCTTCACTTACGATGACCTCTTCGTTGATGATATGTCCGCAACCCCAGCAAAGAAAACTTCACTGGTTTGGCCTGTTCCGCGTTCGCTCGCCGCTACTTACGGAATCGAATTTCTTTCTTTTCCTCCGGGTACTTAGATGTTTCAGTTCCCCGGGTTCCCCTCGCTAAGCTATGTATTCACTTAACGATACTTAGACATTACTCTAAGTGAGTTTCCTCATTCGGAAATCTTCGGATCAAAGTTTACGTGCAACTCCCCGAAGCTTATCGCAGCTTATCGCGTCCTTCATCGGCTCCTAGTGCCAAGGCATCCGCCCTGCACCCTTAATAACTTGACCAGTTATTAAAGTGTT
>NZ_JAFFPK010000035.1 GCF_017590215.1 Clostridium sp. CCUG 7971 | reverse complement strand
GTCCTCCACGAAATTTTACTTTCGCTTCAACCTGCTCATGGATAGGTCGCCCGGTTTCGGGTCTACGTCAAGTAACTTAAGCGCCCATTTAAGACTCGCTTTCGCTACGGCTCCACACCTTAAGTGCTTAACCTTGCTACTTAACGTAACTCGTTGGCCCGTTCTACAAAAAGTACGCGGTCACACTAATAATGTGCTCCCACAGCTTGTAAGTGCAGGGTTTCAGGTTCTATTTCACTCCCCTCCCGGGGTTCTTTTCACCTTTCCCTCACGGTACTATGCGCTATCGGTCACTAGGTAGTATTTAGGCTTGGAGGATGGTCCCTCCTGCTTCCCACAGGGTTTCACGTGTCCCGTGGTACTCTGGATCATATCTGAAGTCTTCTCGTTTTGACTACGTGGCTGTTACACTTTATAGCGGAGCTTTCCAACTCTCTTCGTCTACAATAGCCTCTTCGTTTATGATATGTCCGCAACCCCAGCAAAGAAAACTTCACTGGTTTGGCCTGTTCCGCGTTCGCTCGCCGCTACTTACGGAATCGAATTTCTTTCTTTTCCTCCGGGTACTTAGATGTTTCAGTTCCCCGGGTTCCCCTCGCTAAGCTATGTATTCACTTAACGATACTTAGACATTACTCTAAGTGAGTTTCCTCATTCGGAAATCTTCGGATCAAAGTTTACGTGCAACTCCCCGAAGCTTATCGCAGCTTATCGCGTCCTTCATCGGCTCCTAGTGCCAAGGCATCCGCCCTGCACCCTTAATAACTTGACCAGTTATTAAAGTGTTGTAATTTTTACGACTTTTCTTGTCATTGATATTTTTAGAAGTTATCTTCTTCATATATATAAAATGATGTCA
>NZ_JAFFPK010000034.1 GCF_017590215.1 Clostridium sp. CCUG 7971 | reverse complement strand
AGCATCGGCAGTAGAGTCAGCGCAAGCATCAGCATTAGCGCAAGCATTAGCATCTATGTCTATATCTAAATATTTATCATAGTCAGTATCTATTTCTGGATCTAAACAATTATCACAGCTATCGCAGCAACTATCACAGCTATCACAGCAATTATCACAGCAATTATTATTGCAATCACAATGTCGTCTTCTATTTAATTTTGCTTCTTCAAGCTCTCTCTTTCTTTTTTCAATTCTTTTTTTCTTTCTTCTCTCTTTTTTTCTCTTAAAAATTTATCTTTATTTGTTCTATTGAATGATTTTGGTGTCAATTTATATTCTATTATAGGTCTATTCATATAGTGCTCTCCTCTATATTATATAATCAAGTAGATAATTGTTATCGACTTAATTATATATATGCATTTTCTAGACAATTTGATACAATATATTTTATTTTTTGCTAAAATACAATGAAATACTAGTAATTAAGAGATCTGCCATTGATACAACTCATAGGGATAAGAAAATTATAGAAAAATAGATAGATGGTATATAGCTTATAATAAAGTGCGTTTCAAATAATAAATAAAATATATAATAAAAATTATTGACAAACCTGAATGGTAAATATAAAATAGTATTGCAATGATATTGATAATTATTATCAATAAAACGGGTAATTAAAAATTTATACAAAAAATACTAACAGACAATCAGGAGGGTGATTATGAAACTAAAAAAAATAGGTTCTGTTGTTATTGCTTGTGCTTTACTAATAACAGGATGCTCAAGCCCAGCGGGCAAAGATCAAGATAAGTCTAATACAGGACAAAGTAGTTCTGCTAGTTATCCAATGACAATAAAACATGCATTTGGAGAAACTGTTATAGAAAAAAAACCAGAAAGAGTTGCTACAATTTCTTGGGGAAATCAAGATACACCTTTAGCATTAGGTGTCAAACCAGTGGGTGTATCTAAAGCTAACTATGGTACAACAGATAAAAATGGACTACTACCGTGGACAGGTGAAAAGTATAAAGAATTAGGAGTAGAAAAACCAGCTACTTTTGATGATATAGATGGTTTAGATTATGAAGCGATAAGTAATTCTAACCCAGACGTTATATTAGCTTCATACTCAGGAGTTACAAAAGAGGAATATGATTTATTAAGTAAAATTGCTCCTGTTGTAGCATATCCTAAACTTCCATGGCAAACATATTGGCGAGACCAAATAACTATAAACTCTACAGCTATAGGTAAAAAAGATGAGGGAGAGAAATTAGTTTCAAACTTAGAAAAATTAATAAAAGAAAAAACTAGTAACTATTCACAACTTAAAGGTAAAAAGGGAGGATTTTTCTACTTTAATCCAGCGGACTTAGGTAAGTTCTATGTATATCTTCCAATGGATCCTCGTGCAGCATATTTAAATGACTTAGGACTAGAGTTACCTGAAAGTGTATCTAAACTAGCTGAATCTTCAGATAGCTTTGCAGTTGAAATTAGTTCAGAAAATATTGATAAATTAAAAGATATAGATGTTATAGTAACTTATGGAAATGAAAAGTTATTAAAGCAATTACAATCAGATCCTTTATTAGGAACACTTCCAGCAATAAAAAGAGGTTCAGTTGCCATTATAGAAGATGGTTCAGCACTAGCAGCATCTGGTACTCCTACTGCATTATCTATTCCAGCAACTATAGACGAATACTTAAAGACACTTGGAGAGGCAGCAGATAAGGTAAAATAATGAGACTTACAAAAACCATAGGAATATACTTAGTTAGCTTTATTTGTCTAGGTATATGTGTAATAGCATCATTAGTATTTGGTTCAAAAAATATTGAATTTAGTCAAGTAATAAATTCTTTATTAAATAATGATAATACGTCTTTTGCAGCAGTAGTAGTTCGTGAGCGTATTCCAAGAACTATTTTTAGTATTATGGCAGGGGCTTCTCTTGGAATATCAGGAGCCCTTATGCAATCTATTACTCGAAATCCAATAGCTGACCCGAGTATTTTAGGAGTAAATACTGGAGCATCTTTATTTGTTGTAAGTGGGATTGCATTTTTTAATATAGGAACAGCTAATGAATATATTTGGTTTGCGCTAGCAGGAGCAGGTATAACGGCAATATTTGTTTATGGCATAGCTTCTATTGGAGCGGGAGGTATGACACCTATAAAACTTGCTTTAGCAGGAGCAGCCACTAGTGCAGCTTTATCATCATTAGTAAGTGCAGTTATTTTACCACGTGCAGACGTCATGGATGCGTATAGATTTTGGCAAGTTGGAAGTGTAAGTGGTGCAACTTGGGAAGGTATTAATTCAATATTACCATTTTTAATAATTGGCTTAGTTATAAGCATAATAGCAACACCAGCACTAAATGCTTTAGCATTAGGAGATGAGGTAGCAACTGGGCTAGGAGTAAATACAGGGCTTATTAGATTTGTATGTGCATTAGCAGGTGTTATACTATGTGGTGCAACTACTGCAATAGCAGGACCTATTGGATTTGTAGGGTTAATGATACCTCATAGCATACGTCTTATTTTTGGTTCAAATATGAGAAGTTTAGTTCCAATGTCTGCTATTGGAGGAGCAATGCTTTTAACAATCTCGGATGTTATAGGAAGAGTAATTGGAAGCCCAAGCGAACTTGAGGTAGGAATTATAACTGCATTTTTAGGAGCACCAATTCTTATTGTAATTGCTAGGAAAGCGAAGGTGAAATCTATATGATGCAAAATACTCACAATATGATAAAACAAGGATATGCTAAAAGAAAAATGCGTATGATTAGTGTAACTCTTATACTTCTTGCTTTAACAGTAGGTCTTTGCACTATTATGCTTTTATATGGTAAGACTAATTATCCGTTAAGTGTAGTTATGAAAGTTATAGGTGGAGAACAAATCCAAGGTGCTTCATTTACAATAGCTACTCTCCGTTTACCAAGAATGCTTTGCGGTCTTTTAGTAGGTTTAGCTTTTGGAGTAGCAGGAAATACATTTCAAACTATGCTTAGAAATCCATTAGCTAGTCCTGATATTATAGGTATAACTTCAGGTTGTAGTATTGCAGCAGTATTTTGTATATTAGTTCTTCGTATGAGTGGAAGTAGTGTTTCTATAGCAGCAGTAATTTCTGGGATTATAGTAGCAACACTTATATATCTATTATCTAAAGGTTCAGGATTCTCAGGTGGGAGATTAATACTTATAGGAATTGGAATACAAGCAATGATAAATGCACTTGTATCATTTTTATTACTTAAGGCATCACAGTATGATGTCCCAGGTGCACTTAGATGGTTAAGTGGCAGTTTAAATGGAATGCGTATGGAAGATGTGCCAAGTTTATTTATTGTTGTAGTTATATTTGGAGGAATTATTTTATTATTAACAAAGCATCTTCAAATATTAGAACTAGGAGATGAGTTTGCTACTACACTTGGTGTTAAAATAAATTTAGTTAGAATTATATTAATTTTAAGTTCGGTATTTTTAATTGCCTTTGCAACTGCTGTTACAGGACCAATAGCATTTGTTGCATTTTTAGCAGGACCAATAGCATCAAAACTTGTTGGACCAGGAGCACCAAATGTTTTAGCATCAGGGCTAGTTGGAGCGTTATTAGTACTTGGAGCAGATATGATTGGTCAGTTTGTATTTAGTACAAGATTTCCAGTAGGTGTGATTACGGGAATTTTAGGAGCTCCATATATGCTATTTTTACTAATATGCATAAATAGGAGGGGACAAGCATAATGAATGAAAAACAACATATATTTGAAGCAAAATACTTAGTAACAGGCTATGATAAAAAGATTATAATTGATGGAATTGATATAACTATTCCAAGTAATAAAATAAGTGTTATTATTGGAGCAAATGCATGTGGTAAATCAACTTTACTAAAAACACTTGCTAGACTTATTAAACCTAAATCAGGAGAAGTTATAATTGATGGTAAAAAAATTACTTCAATGCCTTCTAAAGAACTAGCTAAAGTTTTAGGGCTACTACCTCAATCACCAGTAGTTCCAGAGGGAATAACTGTTAGTGACTTAGTTTCAAGAGGTAGATTTCCATATCAAACACTTTTAAAAGGTATGGACCAAACTGACTTTGATGCTGTAGAAGAGGCACTTGAAATAATGGGGATAACAGAGCTTGCTAATCGTAGTGTAGATGAACTATCAGGAGGACAACGTCAGAGAGTTTGGATTGCTATGGCACTTGCACAACAAACAGATATACTTCTTTTAGATGAGCCAACTACTTATTTAGATATTACTTATCAAGTGGAGATTCTTGATTTATTAACGGATTTAAATCGTAAAAGAGGAACTACTATTGTAATGGTACTTCATGATATAAATTTATCTGCTAGATATGCAGATTATATATTTGCTCTTCGTAAGGGTAGATTAGTTGATCAAGGAACACCATCTGAGGTTATAACATCAGAATTAATTGATAAAGTATTTGGACTGGATTGTACGGTTATAAAAGATCCGGTGTCTTCTTCACCTTTTATAGTACCAAGGGGAAGGCATCATGTTAATAGTTAAAAGTTATTAAATTGAATATATATATAAATCAAGGCTGTAATCTATTATAAAGATTATAGCCTTGATTTTTTTTATAAAACATTTAAAAGTGTATCATATGATACAGAATTCATAATCAAATTATACTATAATAAATTTATATAGAGAATGATAATTATTATCAAGTTTATGGTAATATGAGCAAAAATAATGATGAGTTAATAGAAACATTTATAACTTATTTATAAAATAAAAGCATATAAAAGGAGATATAAAACATGCAAGAATTAATAAAGAATATCGAAAAATCAAAAGCTATAGATTTTGATAGCTTAGTAAGTTGCCTTGATGGACAAATAGAAACAGTAACAATGGCTCAGAAAAAGGGTGTTGGAGTAACAGTTTTAGCATTTGGAAAAGGTGAAGGAGTAGGACCACATGCTGCTAAAGGAGATGCTTTAATTTATATACATCAAGGTGTTGCAACAGTAAGAATAGATGATGAGACTACAGAAGCGACTAAAGGCCAATTTGTAGTAATGCCAGCTAATATACCGCATCAAGTAACAGCAAAAGAAGATATGAAGATGCTTTTAGTTGTTGTTAAGGAGGACTAGGTTATGAAGTATTTAAGAAATATTAAATCATTTGAGGCTATTTCTATGACTGATATGATAAGTCATACAGGAAATAGCATAGCAAGTAAAGCTTTAATAGATAATGATAATACGGAGATAAGATTCTTCTCTTTTGCCAAGGGTGAAAGTATTGATAAAGAGTATTATGAAATGGAAACACTATTTGTAATGATAGAAGGCAGTGCTAAAATTTTATATAATGAAAGTGATGAGACTATAATAAACAAAGGCGATATAACTGCAATGGAAGCTAATATAGACTATGGGATAGAAGCTTTAACTGATGTCAAATTATTTAATATATTAGTAAAAGCTTAAGCTTAAGATAAACAAAAAGAAGCTATTGCTTATGATTAATTTAAAATCATTTTGCAATAGCTTCAGTAAATTATAATACATATAATAGTTAGTAATTTCTACGAGCAAAAGTACTAAAAGTAAATCTATCAGGTCTGTGTCTTGACTCTGTATACTCAAATAAAGTACCATCATCTAAATATACAAAATTTTTAACAACAGCAACTAATTTATTATCTTTTAAATCTAAGTATTTCTTATCATCTTTAGTAGCAGGCTCAACAGATATTAATTTTTGTGCTCCACTTATTTTAAGTCCAAGCTCTTTTTCTATATAGGTATAAATAGAGTCCTTAGCTATATCTATAGTTAATCCTGTCACTATACTTTTATTAAAATAATTTATATCAAGAATTACATTTTCTCCATTTATATTTCTTACCCTGTATATCTTTAAAAGACTAGTTCCTATCAAAAATTTACTAACCTTTGAAATAGACTCATCAGTAATCAAAGTTTCAAATACAGGAATATAAGTGCTGTACTCCACATTATTAGATGTTGAAGCTTCTTTAAATCCTTGAAGACCACCTACTAGAAAGTTTAAAGGTTGAGCTTCCATAATAAAAACACCTTTTCCATGAACGCTAGTTACTATTCCATCAGATGCAAGCATTGAAATAGCTCTTCTAACTGTATTTCTACTAACATTAAAGGTCTGAGTTAAATAATTTTCTGAAGGTAGTTTTTCGCCAGGTTTAAATTCTTTAGATAATATTTGCTCTTTTAAGTAATTATATATATGTAAATATTTATTTTGAGACATAAACACCATTTTCCTTTCTAATTTAGAAGAAATAAATAAACAACTTTTATCTAATATTATATCAGTTTTAGAAAATGGAATCATTATTAATCGAAGTATAAAACATTATGCTAATATAAAAAACATAAAGTTGTTTAAACAAGTATTGACTTAACATGTTTAAACAAGTTATAATTTATTTAAATAAGAAAACGCTTTTACGCAATCGGAAATTAAAAATAAAGTATTATTGGAGGGAAAATATGAGTAAATACAATCAATATGCTAAATCAATACTAGAATTAATAGGCGGAAAAGATAATATAGTAACAGCAACTCATTGTGTAACAAGATTAAGGTTTGTACTAAAAGATGAATCAATAGTAAAAGCAAAAGAACTTGAAAATTTAGATATAGTAAAAGGTACATTTTCTACGGGAGGACAATTTCAAGTAGTTATAGGGAATGAAGTTTCTAACGTATATAAAGATTTGGTAGCAATTGCAGATATAAAAGTAGCAACAAAAGAGGAAGTTAAAAAAACAGCTAGAGAAAATATGAGTCTTATCCAAAAATTAATTGGAGGGATAGCGGAAATATTTGTTCCACTACTTCCGGCTATTATAACTGGAGGTTTGATGCTAGGATTTAGAAATATAATAGGAGATCTTGCATTATTTGGACCAGATAAAAGTCAAACTCTTACAGCACTTTATCCTGCATTAGGAGAATTACATAGTTTCTTATGGGTAATATGTGAAGCTATATTCCATTTCCTACCTGTTGGAGTAGCATGGTCAACAGTTAAGAAGTTTGGTGGTTCAGAAATATTAGGTATAGTACTTGGGATAACTTTAGTGTCACCACAACTTTTAAATGCTTATGGATATGCAGACGCTTTAACTAATAATACAATTCCATTTTGGGATTTTGGATTCTTTACAATTCAAAAGGTAGGTTATCAAGCACAAGTAATACCAGCTATATTATCAGGTATTTTACTTGCAAAAATTGAAGTTGGATTAAAAAAGAGAGTATCTGATTTAGCCAATATGATAGTAGTTCCTTTTATAGCAATTATTATAACTGTATTTTTATCTTATATGATAATAGGGCCAGTTTCTCGTGAAATAGGTAATGGTATTGCAACATTTTTTACGGCATTTTTAACAGGACCATTTAAGTTATTAGGAGCAGTAGTATTTGGTTTATTATATGCACCACTTGTAATTACAGGGCTTCATCATACAATACTTGCAGTGGATCTTCAATTAATAGGTTCTCAAGGTGGAACGATGCTTTGGCCATTAGTTGCATTAAGTAATATAGCTCAAGGGTCAGCTGCAATGGCTATATTTATGATATATAAAAATGATGCAAAAGTAAAATCTATGGCATTTTCATCAGGAATATCTGCATGGCTAGGAGTTACTGAGCCTGCAATGTTTGGGGTAAATTTAAAATATAAATATTCTTTCTATGCTGCACTTATAGGGTCAGCTATGGCAGCTGTTGTAGCAATATCTACGGGAGTACTTGCCAACTCTATAGGTATAGGAGGCTTGCCAGCATTTTTAGCTATACAGCCACAGCACTGGATAACATATATATTAGCAATGCTAGTAGCACTTATAGTACCGTTTATTTTAACTATAGTATTTGCTAAGAGAGAAAAGTATAAAACGAAAAGTTAAATTATAAATTAGGAGATTTCAAAAATGAGTAAGTTAGAGTCATTAATAATTAAAGAAGTAGATAATTCTTCTGATTGGTTTAAAAAAGCAGTAGCTTATCAAATATATCCGAAGAGTTTTAAAGATAGCAACAATGATGGGGTAGGAGATATTCGCGGAATAATTGAGAAGCTTGATTATATAAAAAATCTAGGTGTAGATGTAATTTGGCTTACACCCATATATGTATCACCTCAAAATGACAATGGATATGATATAGCGGATTATTATAATATAGATCCTTTATTTGGTACTATGGAAGATTTTGAAGAGTTATTAAAAAAAGTACATGAAAAAGGTATGAAGCTTATAACGGATATGGTAGTAAATCATACTTCAATTGAACATAAATGGTTTAAAGAAGCATTAAAGGGTGAAGATAATCCATACCATGATTTTTATATATGGAAAAAAGTTGATGGAGAAAATCCCCCAAATAATTGGGTATCAAAGTTTGGTGGATCAGCATGGAAATATGTTGAGCATTTAGATAAATATTATCTACATTTATTCGATGTTACACAAGCTGATTTAAATTGGGAAAATCCTAAACTAAGAGAAGAGATATATAAAATGATAAACTTCTGGCTAGAAAAAGGGATAGATGGATTTAGACTGGATGTTATAAATTTACTTTCAAAAGATCAAAGTTTCCCTAACGACACATTTGAAAGCTCAAATCATGATGGTCGTAGATTCTATACGGACGGCTTTAAAATACATGAATATATACATGAAATAAATAAAAATACATTTTCTAAATATAAAGGTTCAATGACTGTAGGGGAGATGTCTTCAACTTCTATAGATCATTGTATAAAATACACTAGACCAGAAAATGAAGAACTAAGCATGACGTTTAGTTTCCACCATTTAAAAGTAGATTATCCAAATGGAGAAAAGTGGGCATTAGGTAAATTTAATTTTATGAAGCTTAAAAAACTATTATTTGATTGGCAACTAGGTATGCAAGAAGGTGGAGGTTGGAATGCAATGTTTTGGTGTAACCATGACCAACCTCGTATAGTATCTAGATTTGGAAATGATAAAAAATATCATAGAGAATCTGCAACAATGCTAGCTACATCAATTCATCTTATGCAAGGAACTCCTTATATTTATCAAGGAGAAGAAATTGGAATGACTAACGCAGGATTTGAGAGTATAGAGCAATATAGAGATATAGAGGCAATAAATGCCTATAATATGATTTTAGAAAAAGGTATAAGTAAAAGTGAAGCTATAGAGATATTAAAAAATAAATCAAGAGATAACTCTAGAACTCCAATGCAATGGGATCCAAGTGAAAATGGAGGATTTACAAATGTAAAACCTTGGATGGACTTAAGTTACAATTATAAAGATATAAATGTTGAAAAAGATTTAAGTAGTGAAAATTCTATTTACAAATATTATAGAAAGCTTGCAGATATAAGAAAGAGTTCAAAAATTATATCTCATGGAAGAATAGATGCTTTACTAGAAGATCATGATAAAGTGCTTGCATATAAAAGAGAATTTGAAGGTGAAGAGATAATAGTTATATGTAATTTCTTTGACTTTGAAGTTAAAATAGAGTTAAAAGAGTTTGATCTATCAGGTTCAGAGATAATTTTAAATAATTATATAGATGCTAAATTAAGTGATGAAATAAATTTAAGACCTTATGAGGCTTTAGCTATTAAGTTATAAATATTTGAATACATGCAAGTGTCTTTAGATTTTAAGGCACTTGTAAATTTAAATTTATTAATAATTTGGGAGAGAATTGATATGTTATCAATATTTAAAAAGAAGAAAATAGATAATTCATTAAGTGCATTTACATCAGGTAGGGTTATACCTATTGAAGAGTTAGAAGATGGAGTATTTTCAAGTAAGATACTAGGTGATGGACTTGCAATATATTCAGAAAATGATGAAGTAGTATCTCCAGGAGATGGTGAGATTGCTACAGTTATGGAATCTACAAAGCACGCAGTCGGTATTAAGATGAAAAGTGGAGTAGAGATTTTATTACATGTAGGAATAGATACAGTATCAATGGAAGGTGAAGGTTTTAATCTTTTTGTTGGTCAAGGAGATAAGGTAAAAAGTGGTACTAAGCTAATAACTTTTAATAGTGAATTAGTTAAGAAAAAAGGATTAAATAGTGCTGTTATTATGGTAGTAACTAATTTAGACGAATTTAACAGTATAAAATATAATACTAATATAAATGCTATATCAAATGAAACTATTATAGCTGAAATTTAATAATTAAGGAAATAATAAGCTTAGGATAAGTAATTTTTTTATAAGTACTAAAATATACCCTGTGTCGTATTTTATAACGCAGGGTATATTTTATGCAAAAATAATAATTACCATAGTTAGAGTGGGAGCATAGTTTATTAATTATCACATTTGCTAGAGCAAGAAGAAGAACAACTTGATTCACAAGTAAAGCCTTCAACGGGATTATATTTTGATTTTGAAATAAGTTGAGTCATACTTCCCATTGGACAATAAACGCACCAAGATCTTGGCTTGTATAGCATCATAGTTGCAATACCAAGAATTGAAGAAGTAATCATCATACTATAGAACCCAAATGCAAATTGTGCAATCCATGGAGATACAATACTTGTATCAGCCCAATTCCAAGGTATTTTAAATGTCCAAACTAAGGTAATAACTTCCTTTAAATCTTTTACGTTGCTAAATACTAAATAAGTAGTATACAACATAGATACAAACATACTTAAAAAGAATATTAAAAATCCATATCTAAACCACTTGCTTTTTAAAAAAGAAGGAATATCCTTATTTCTAGAAAGTTTAAGTTTATTACCCATTAGCTCTAACATCTGTCCTCTACCGCAGTAGATATTGCAGTATTTTTTTCCTCCACCAGCTACTGAAATTATTAATGGAATAAAGAAACATAAAAGTCCTAACCATGCAAATAATACATTAAATAATCCTAATGTTAAATAAGTAACACTTAAAATCCACATATAATCTGTAAGCTTCTTTTTACTTTTTTTCATATATTATTCAACCTCCATAGTTTTAATATCTATAACTGATGCAGGACAAGTTTTAGCACATTTACCACATCCAACACATTTATTAGTATCTATTTTTGCAAATACACCTTGTTCTATATTTATAATTTGAAGTGGACATACCTTAACGCATGAACCACAAGCGACACAAAGAATAGTATCGACAATAGCTTTTCTTTTTATTTTAGCCATATGTTTACCTCCATAGAAATTTAATACTTTTTAGATTATATGATTAATGCAAACTTTGTTCTGTGACTTAATCACTAAAAAATATGAAAGTAGACTTTTATTAAAGTTACAATATTTAATAATTATTCAAAAAGTAGAGATAATAAGTATATAAACATATAGAACTTAGCAAAATATATACATAATTTTAAAAAGGAGAGATATATGAAGAAATATACTTTTAATACTAGAGAGGAACTCTTAGAATTTTTAGATAAACATCATTTTAAGTATTATATTCCAAGAGTAAGAGAGTACATGAGTAGCATTAAAGATGAGTTTAAACGTTATTATGTAGAGCTAACAGATTCTAATGAAGTAAAATGTTGTGCTATTATATCCATTACAGATGGAGAAGAGATTAAAGAGAC
Source organism: Clostridium sp. CCUG 7971 (assembly GCF_017590215.1). Classification (GTDB taxonomy): domain Bacteria; phylum Bacillota; class Clostridia; order Peptostreptococcales; family Peptostreptococcaceae; genus Faecalimicrobium. The sequence continues at coordinate 9,114 of NZ_JAFFPK010000034.1, read as the reverse complement.
TTTCTTTGATATTAATAAAGTTATTGAATTTAAAGATACTGCTTATAATAGAGTATATAGAGAGAGAAAGTATAAAGAAGGTATTGAAAATGGGTATTTTTAAATAATTAGTAAGAAAATATAGATGGAGGAGAATGTCCTCCATTTTTTTATTGTAAATAATTATATATAAAAAACAAAAATAAAAAAAGTAAATCAAAAATGCAGAGTAATCTGCCTTTTTTTAGTAAAATATTAAGTTGAGTAAAGTAATTATTAAAATATATTATAAAAAAATAAAACCTTTTATAAATAGAACTCGTTATATAAATGAAGGGAGGGGGATAAGTTGGCACAGACGGATAAAAAGTTAATAAAAGAAATACTAAAGGGAAATGAAAGTGCAATGGAAATATTGGTTAAAAGGCATTATGACCTTGTGCATAGCTATATTTATAGAAGTACAAGTGACTATAATATAGCTTACGATATAACCCAGGATGTATTTATAAAAGTGATGAAAAACATAGATAAATATAATTTAGAAAATGGAAAATTTCAAAGCTGGTTATTAAAAATAGCAGTAAATACAACAAAAGATTATTTTAGAAGTAAAACATACAAACAAAGAATTGAAAATTATGATATAGAAAATCATCAAATACAGGATTCATCAAATGTTATTGATATAATTTCTAAAAAAGAAGAAGCAATAAAAATAAAAGAAGCTGTTGCAAAGTTACCAAGTCTTCAAAGAGAAGCAATACTTTTAAAGTATTATAATGATTTAAAAATAAAAGAGATAAGTAGCATTACCGGAGATAATGAAAATACTATAAAATCTAGATTATTTAATGGAATTAAGAATTTAAAAAAACTACTTGGAGGTGATATATTTGAAGAAAAATCACAACATACACAACCTAAGGTGTGAAAATTTAGACGATGAACAATTTGAAGATTTATTAGAATCAGATTTAATGGATATAGAGAGCTTTCTAGATAGTTATGTAGTTAATAAGGTTGATGAACAAAAAGTAGATTCTACAATTGATATATTAAAATCATATATGCCAAAAGTAGAAGTACAGACTATAAATGAGCAGAGTACATTCTTAGAAAGAATAAAAAATAATACTGAAATAGTTAAATTTCAATTTAGCTTAATTAGCAAAGTATATTTCATATTATCATTATTATTAATACTAGTAGGTACTGTAGCTACAATAGAGTTAAATTTAAGTATATATTTAAGTGCATCTATAATTGGGCCTATACCAATATTACTTGGAATATTTGAAATTATAAAAGGAAGAGATGAAAATGTTTGGGAATTAGAACTTAGCTATAAATACTCTTTAAGAGAAATTGTTTTATCAAGATTAATAATTATAAATTTAGTTTCTATATTAATAAGTATAATTATTAGTATTGGTTTAAATAATACTTACTCAGATATTAACTTATTTAAAATGATTAGTATATGGCTAATTCCTATATTTTTGGTAGGAGCAATATCTTTAGTTATTACTTCTGTATATAGAAGTATAAATAGTATTACTTTATGTGTAGCAATATGGATATTAGGAGCACTTGGTATTAGTATGTATGAAAAGGTAGCGGAAATAACTAATATTAATATAATAGTAGCTTTAGGTATGTCAGTAATATTTGTAGTAATAGCATTAAAATTATTTTATAAAAAGAGTATAAATAGTATAGATTACAGAACATTTGATTTTTAGGGGGATATTTTATGGAACTTATTATAAATAGTATAAGCAAGGAATTTAAAGATAAATTAGCAGTAGATAAATTTAATGTAACTTTAAGTAGTGGAATATATGGATTACTTGGACCAAATGGGTCAGGTAAAACAACTTTAATGAGAATAATTGCAGATGTATCAAATCCTAGCAGTGGAGAAATTTTAGTAAATGGTGAAAGTAAAAATAAATTAGGATGTAAGTATAGGGATTTAATAGGTTATTTACCTCAAAATATAGGATTTTATAAAAATTTTACAGCTGAAAAGTTTTTGTATTATGTAGCGTCTCTAAAGGGAGTAGATAAAGAAACTCAGAAAAGTAAAATTGATGAACTATTAAAGTTTGTAAATTTAGAAAAAGATAAAAAAAGGAAAATAGGAAAATTTTCAGGTGGTATGAGGCAAAGACTAGGTATCGCCCAAGCTCTTCTAAATAACCCTAAGATACTTATATTAGATGAGCCAACAGCAGGACTTGATCCAAATGAAAGAATAAGATTTAAAAATCTAATATCTCAGTTGTCAAAAGATAAAATAGTAATATTATCTACTCATATAGTTTCAGATATAGAATTTATAGCAAATGAAATAATAGTTATGAAGGATGGAAAATTAGTTGAAAAATCATCACTAAAGGATATTTTAGATAGAGTAAGAGGTAAGGTATATACTCTCAAAGTTAGTGATATGGAGTTAGATAATATCCAAGATGAATTTAAAATATCTAGCATGGTAAGAACTAATAAAGAAGTTTTTGTTAGGGTAGTTGGAGATAGTAAACCTAATATAAAAGAAGTTGAATACATAGAAGAAGAGCCAAATTTAGAAGATGTATTTTTATATTATTTTAATGAAAATGCTAATGCATAGGGGGATGTAAAATGTTAGATTTAATAAAGTTTGAGTTATACAAAATATTTTCAAAAAAATCAGTGATAATAGTTTTACTATTAACCGTATTATTTAGTATTTTTAATGTAGTAGGTCAAGATGTATATTTAAAATTTAAAGGATTGGATAGTATTGATGATGCTTATACTGTTATGGAAAAGTATGAAGGAAAGGTAATTACACAAGAATATATATCTAATACAGATAAGACTGTAGAAAATTTAACACAAAAAGAAAAAAGTGGAAAAGAGCTTACAAAAGAAGAGTTAGTTCATTTGCATTTTTCATATGATAACCCATTACATGTAGAATCAACGTATATAATAAATAACAATTTTTATAGTTTAAATGAAATTAAAGATGAAATAAGTAACTTAGAAAAAGAAAATAAAAAAGATACATATGAATATAAAAATCTTAATTATGTATATGGAAAAGCTAAAAATATAGAAAAACCAAAATTTTATTTTTCACATGGGTGGAATACAACTACTAGTTTTAAAATAATAGGAACATTAATAGCAGTATTAATAGTAGCAGCTTTGGCTACAACATTTAGTGATGAATATCAAAGTAATAGTGCTCAAATAATATTGAGTTGTAAAAACGGGAAAAATAAATTAGTTTTATCTAAATTATTAAGCGGGTTAATATTTACAGTAATAGTATTTTTGATAATAAATATTATATATTTCATGAGTGCATTAAGATACGATTTCATAGGATGGGACAAACCTTTGGCATTATTTAAATATTATGGTTCTACTATTTTTGATATTAGAATAATTGATTTTTATATTAGAGGATTAGGAATTAGTTTTATAGGGTCAATTTTATTTGCCTTAGTGACTATGCTAATTTCTTTATTATTTAAAAATAATATTATATCTCTTTTATTAAGTTTAGGGATTTACTCTGCACCAGCATTTTTAGGGGGCATTATTCCTATAGAAAAAGTAGCTAAAGTTTTTAAGGAAATAAATTTAGCAGAAGCTACTAAGGTGGAAAGTATGTTTACTTTACCTAATACTTATAACATTTTTGGAAATCCAGTATTATATTCAACTCTATTAATTAGTTTAGTAGTTATAGCTATACCAGTTGTAATATATTTAATAAAATATTTTGGAAAAAAACAAACTATATAATTATTTAAAGGTATACACAATAATCGTGATCAGTATCTCTGTTATTTGTTTAAAATATTGAAATATGTAAAACACATTGACAATTTTGTTAATGTGTTTTTTATTTATGTCAGAAGTTTGTCAGAAGTAGAGATTATTATATAAGTATAAAATAAGTAAATGAGGTGGAGAAAATGAGTATATTAAAAGCAGAAAACTTAGTTAAAATATATGGGCAAGAAGAAAATCTAGTAAAATCATTAGATAATATAAGTATAGAAATAAATGAAGGTGAATTTGTTGCTATAGTTGGAACATCAGGAAGTGGAAAATCGACTTTATTAAACATGTTAGGAGGTCTTGATAATTTAACTAGCGGAGAAGTAACAGTAAATAATAAAAAACTAAGTGAAATGAACGATGAAGAGATAACTATATTTAGAAGAAGAAATATAGGGTTTATTTTTCAAAATTATAACTTAGTACCTATTTTGAATGTTTATGAAAATATAGTGCTACCAATAGAACTGGATGGAATGAAAATAGATAATGAATTTATTGATTCTATAGTAAATACTTTAGGACTAAAAGAAAAGTTAAATAGTAGCCCTAATAAGCTATCAGGGGGACAACAGCAAAGAGTAGCGATAGCAAGAGCATTAGCGACTAAGCCAGCAATAATATTAGCAGATGAACCAACAGGAAATCTTGATAGTAAGACGAGCATGGATGTTATAGGGCTTTTAAAAATGACTTCTCAAAAGTTTAATCAAACTATGGTTATGATTACCCATAATGAAGAAATAGCTCAGTTGTCTGATAGAATAATAAGAATAGAAGATGGTAATGTAGTAGGAGGAAATTAATAGATGAAACTAGAGAATAATAACAAAGAGATTATAAAAAGAATCTCCAATTCTTCAATAAAATCTAATAAAGGAAGAAATATTTTTGTAGTTTTGGCTATAGTACTTACTACTTTTATGATATCTTCAGTATTTAGTATAGGAGCTAGTTTTATTAAGAACTATAAAACTACGCTTGTAAGGATGAAAGGAAGCACTGCTAATGTATATTTACCAAATCCTAGAGAAGAGCAAATTAAAGCAATAGAAAAATTAGGAATAAGTGATTTTATTGGTAAGGAAATTTTGGTAGGGCAGATTGTTAAGAAAGATATACAAAAAAGTAAGGGGAATGTTTTTCTTCAATATTATGATAAAGAAAACTGGCAAAAACAAATAACACCAGCTATTGGAGATGTTAAAGGAAATTATCCTACTAAAGAAAATGAAGTGATGATGTCTAAAAAGGCATTAGATTTATTAGGTAAAGATAAATCTAAAATAGGCGATAAAATAAAGATTTCTTATATAGATAATGAAGGAAGCGAAATAAAAAAAGAGTTTGTACTAAGTGGTATATATACGACTTATGGACTTAAATTCAATACAGGATATATAGCAGTGTCAGAAAAATTTATTAAAAGCAATAATTTAAATATATCCGACAATGGAACACTATCTTTTACATTAAAAAATAGCAAAAAAAATGAAGCGCCAAATTTATTAAAATCAAAGATAAAGTTATATGAAGGTCAATTATATAATTATAGTTATGATACAGACCGTAATTATATAGAAATGGTTATATACTCTATAGCGACTATAGGAACAATTGGATTATTTATAGTGCTTAGTGGTTATTTATTAATATATAATATTATGCATATAGCAGTAACTAAGGATATACATTTTTATGGATTGATGAAAACAATAGGAGCATCTCCTAAACAAATAAAAAAAATAGTAAAGGGTCAAGTTTTTAGACTTTCTACAATAGGAATACCTATAGGTTTAATACTAGGATTTGTAGTGCCTTTTATATTGGTACCAATGCTACTAAGCACAATTCCATCAGGCGCAGATGTAGATGCTATGCCATCAGAGATATCCTTTAGCCCTTTAATATTTATATTTGCTACATTATTTTCACTATTTACTATTAGTTTAAGTTGTAGAAAACCAGCTAAAATAGCAGGTAGTATATCTCCAACAGAATCGCTAAGATATAGTGGATCAAAACAGAATAAACAAAAGAAAGACAGAAAAAGTACTAATGGTGGAAAGCTCTATAAAATGGCATGGTATAATGTGTTTAGAGATAAAAAACGTGCAATTTTAGTATTTGCATCTTTATTTATAGGGATTATAACATATTTGAGTGTTAATACTTTTTTAGATTGTCTAAGCATAGAAAATTGTATTAATAGATATACAAGATATGATTTTGAAATACAAAATAGCAAAGCTATTGATGGAAAAATAGATTATAGACTTATTAAAGAAATACAAAGTATAGATGGAATTAAGTCGGTTAGTAATTTCAAACTTTCAAACTTACAAAAGGATACAAATGAAATACCTGACCCACGAGCTCGATATGGAGAAGATAGCGGAGAGTTATTCGATGAAGTAACTCGTTTTAAGGATGAAATTAAAAAAGCTCACTCTACTTATGTATCGCCTATAATAGTAGGAGTAGACGACTTAGCTATAGAAAACTTCAATGATAAAAGTAATTTGAAAATAGATGTTGAAGCTTTCAAATCAGGAAAGATGGCTTTAGTAGATAGTAACTATTTTTCAGAAGAATATAACAAATTTATAAAAGATAAAAATTTTACTAAAGAAAAGATTGTTTTAAGAGGAAAGCATAAGAACTCTTTAAATTTCAATGTAACTCAAATTATAAATGATTCTAATTTATTAGTACATACAGGGTTACCTACTGTTTATATTAGTTTAGATCAGTTGGAAAAATTAGATAAGAATGCTGTAAATTATACGCTGCACATAAATGTAGACAAGAAATATAATGAAGCTATAAATTCTAAAATTAAAAGAATGACAAAAGATAAGAATTTATTTGTGATATCAAAGTTTGAAGAATTTAAGCAACTTAAGAGTAGCAAGATGATTATGAATATTATAGGGGGAGGGATGTCTATCATACTTATATTAATAGGCTTATTAAACTTTATAAATGTTATGGTTACAAGTATCAATATAAGGTTAAAAGAGCTTGCAGTTATGGAAAGTATAGGTATGACTAAAAATCAAATTAAAAAAATGTTAACTCTTGAAGGAGCCTACTATGCAGGTATTACCACTTTACTTGTATCAACTTTAGGTGTGAAGATAGTATTTATAATTGGTGAAATGGCAAGAAAAATAGATAATTATGCTAGTTTTGTATTACCAGTAATTCCTTTTATTTCTTTAACAATATTAATATTTGCAGTATGTTTAATTACTCCAAGTATAGCTTATAAATACTCTAGCAAAAAAAGTGTAACGGAAAGACTCAGAGAAAATGAACTATAGACAATAACTAATTTGTAAATGATTATTAAAATAAAAATAATTTTATTATAGTGGTAGATTTTAAAAGTCTACCACTATTGTTATAATTATGAAGGTGTGTAAAGTAAGTTATAAGATATTAGGAGGATTATGTGGAGACTATTTTAATAATAGAAGATGATAGAATTTTAAATAGAGGAGTGTCATTTGCTTTAAAGAAGGAAGGGTATAATGTAATAAGTAATTATAATATATCAGATGGGAAAGTTTCTATTATGGAAAATAATATAGATTTTTTACTTTTAGATATTAATTTACCTGATGGTAGTGGCTTAGATTTATGTGAACAAATTAATGATAAGATAAATTTTCCTATAGTCTTATTTACTGCAAATGATACAGATGAAGATATGATTAAAGGTTTTGAAATGGGTTGTGATGATTATATTGCAAAACCTTTTTCTATGGATGTACTAAAATTAAAAATTAATGCTATTCTAAAAATAAGTGCGAAGGTAGAAAAAGACATTTTCAAATACAAAGACTTAAACATAGACTTTGGAAGCAGAAAGGTATTTGTAAAAGATGAGGAAGTTAATTTAACAGTGACAGAATATAAACTTTTAGAATTACTTTCAAAAAATAAGGGAAGAGCTGTTACTAAGGAGATTATCTTAGAAAAGCTTTGGGATAGTAATGGCAATTATGTAGATGAAAATACCATAAGTGTAAATATTAGAAGATTACGAAAAAAGATAGAAGAAGATACTAAAAATCCACAGTATATAATTACTTTATTTGGTATTGGCTATATCATGGGAGATTAAAAATGGGAAAAAATTATAATGATAACATACTAAAGGATTTTAATAAGTACAATACATTTTTTAGGATTATTATAATAACTTTATGTATAATCTTTAATATTATCATATTATTTGTAAGTAAAGATTTAAAGATAACCTATATATGTTTAGGTTTTACAGTTATTATTTTACTAGGGTTTTATATTTATGAAAAATTATTTGAAAACTATATGAGTAATATTTTAATAAAATTATCAGATATGTTATCTACTATATCCGATATGAGAGAAAAGGAAGTGTTTTCTCAAATAGATGATTCTTTATTCTCGAAATTGCAATACCAAACTATCAAGTTGACTAAATTACTAAAGTCTCAAAATATGAAAATAGAGAAAGATAAGGAAAGAATAAAGTCACTAATATCTGATATAGCTCATCAGCTAAAAACACCCTTAACTAATATGAAGATTTATAGTGAGTTTTTGCAGTATGAGGATATAAGTAAGGAAGAGAAAGATGAGTTTAACAAGGCAATGATAATCTCTTTGGATAAACTATGTTTTTTAGTAGAAAGCATGATAAAAATGTCTCGCTTAGAAAGTTCTATTATAAATTTAAGACCTCAAAAACTAAGTATAAATGAAACTATAATAAGTGCGATAACTCAATTACATAAAAAGGCAGAGATGAAAAATATACATATAAATTTTAATTCTGAAAATGATATTTTGTTAATTCATGATAAAAATTGGACAACAGAAGCTATATTTAACATAATAGAAAATGCTATAAAATACTCTCCAATAGAAAGCGAGATTAATATTTCTGTTGAAAGTTATGAGATGTTTACGAAAATAGATATAAAAGATGAAGGAATAGGAGTAAGTGAAGAAGAAATTCCGAAAATTTTCTCAAGATTCTATAGAGGTGAAAATGCCTATGAAGAGGAAGGGATTGGTATAGGACTTTATTTAAGTAGAAAAATCATTACTAAGGAAGATGGATATATAAAAGTTAGTTCAAATAGTAATGGAAGTATTTTTTCAGTGCTTTTACCTAATAAGATTTTAAAGTAAAAACATTATGTTTTACTCAATCACCCTTAGGGATAAATTTCATATGGAAATATAATCGTGGATATTATTCTTGTGAATCGTATCTATAATTTAAATAAAAAA
>NZ_JAFFPK010000033.1 GCF_017590215.1 Clostridium sp. CCUG 7971 | reverse complement strand
CTCTGTAAATAGTTTTTTACTCATTATGTCATCCTCCAGCTATTTTATTATACATAAAAAAATTCCTATAGAAGGACATTTTATAATTGTCCACTCTATAGGATACATTTTAAAATCTCCTTAGTTATTTTATGTTTATATCAAAACCTATCTATTATATAGGATATATTATTTTTTTCTTATTTTATATAAATAAAAGAAATAATTTTAATTTTATTATTTTATTATACATATTCTCTATGGTATACTAGTTTGTATGCTAAAATGAATATTTGATATATCATAAGGAGGGTTTTAATGCCATTTTTGTTTTTAATTATCGGTTTTATGTTTCTTATAAAAGGAGCAGATATATTCGTAGAAGGAGCGGCATCTATAGCTAAAAAGTTCCATGTACCTCCTATGGTTATAGGGTTAACTATTGTTGCAATGGGAACAAGTGCTCCAGAGGCTGCCGTAAGTGTTGGATCTTCTTTAGCCGGTCAAAATGACATGAGTATAGCTAACGTTGTAGGATCTAATTTCTTCAATATACTTATAGTTTTAGGTGTTTCTTCTATAATAGCTAAATTACCTGTACAAGAAGATACTATAAAAAAAGATACTCCATTTTTAATATTAGTAAGTTTATTATTAGTGTTTTTAGGATTCAATTTAAATTTAGGGAGAATAGATGGTCTTATACTTTTAATCGTATTTGCGCTTTTCTTAATAAACACTGTCAAATCAGGGCTTAGAAGTAGCAATAATGATTCTATAGATAATAATGGCGAAACTGCTGTTGCCATAGATACATCCATAGAAGAATCCTTCTCTATGCCTAAAACTATATTAGTTTGCGCATTCGGTATTATAGGAATAGTTCTTGGTGGAGATATAGTTGTAAATTCTGCAACCACTATAGCAACTTCATTTGGTATGAGCGAAAACTTAGTAGGCCTTACTATAGTTGCTGTAGGTACTTCATTACCTGAATTTGTTACATCTATCGTAGCTATAAAAAAAGGAGAAACTGAAATAGCTATAGGAAATGTTATAGGTTCTAATTTATTTAATATACTTTTAGTTTTAGGTTTAGCAGCAGTAATAAATCCTATTACTATGAGTACATTAGCTTTAATAGATGTTATTTTTATGACTATTATAACAGTTCTTTTATACTTATTCATGAAAAAAAATAACTCTCTTGTTAAGAAACAAGGAGTTGTATTAGTAATATTATATATTGCATATATGATATTTACTATAATTAGATAGTTTTTATAAAATATATTTTTTTATATCATTTTAAGAAATACCTTGTAGAGTAGATATCTAATAAAACATCTGCCCTACAAGGTATTTTTATAAAGAATATATATCTGAAAATTCTATATTACATTTTTCAATCTGAAAATCTGAATAATTTCCATCAGGTATTGTTTTATGTTCTTCTTCTACTGTTACTATTGGAAGTTCAAAGATAAATTCTGAACCTACACCTTCTTCACTATTTACATATATTTCTCCTTTATGCATTTCTATCAAAGATTTTGTAAGTGATAGCCCTATACCACTACCTTCACATCGTCTTGTTAAAGAGTGATTAACTTGTTCAAATCGTTCAAATATCAATCCGAGTTTTTCCTTTGATATACCAACTCCATTATCTTTTATTGATACAATAACTTTGTTATCTTTATGCTTTATATCCACTATAATTTCCCCATTTTTATCAGTGTACTTAACTGCATTAGATAAGATATTTAGCACAATACGTTCAATCTTATCTGGATCACATGCTATTACTGTTTCTTCTCTATCTGTATCAAAAATAATATTTATATGCTTATTTTCTGTATAATTTATCACAGACATTGATATATCTTCTATTATTTGTACTATATTATAATTACTAAGCTGTAATTTATAAAAACCTGTATCTATTCTTGTCATATCAATTAAATTATTTACAAGCCTTAGTAATCTATATGAATTTTGTTTTATTGAGTTAACATATTTATTTAAATTTACATTTTTTTTAGAGTATATTTCATTTTTATCTATCTTCTTATTTAGTAATTGCATAGTTCCAAGTATAATATTTATTGGTGTTTTAAATTCATGAGAAATATTAGCGAAAAATTCATTTTTAATGCTTTCTAAATGTATTGCTTCTTCAAGAGATTTCCTTTCTTCTTCTCTTATTTTTTCTTCTGTGATATCTCTAGCTGTAACAACAAACTCTTCTGTTTCTCCTATCAATATGCTACTAAACTCTAACCATTTATATTCACCGTCTTTGCATAAACATCTTTGGTTTAGACGAATTATTTCTTCCTTATTCTTTGCTTTTGGAACATTCATTCCCGCATCTAAGTCATCTATATGAATCAAGCTAGCCATATTCATTGATAACAATTCTTCACAACTCCATCCAAGAGTTTTTGACCATTGATAATTTACCTTTTTTATCCAACCATCCTTATTAACTATCCCCATAATATCCGTTGCTGTTTTTAAAAATAATTCTAGCTCATTTTCTACATCTCTTCTTTTTTCAAGCTCTTTTTTAACTTCTCCTGACAATCTGTATTTTTTTATAAGTATACCAATTTCCATAGCTATAGTTTTCATAAAACTATCTAAGTTATTCATAGGTAAGTTTTTATTTTTATAAGAAATAGATAAAATGCCAATGAATTCTTCATCTGTTGTAATATTATATACACCTGTATATTCAATACCATTGTTTATTAATTTTTCTTTATTAAATACTTTGTATCTATTATTTATATGACATATGCCTTCTTGATTTTCTTCTTTTATGTACTTATTAAGTTCATCCTTTGAAAATTTTATATTATTTTGATTTTCAAATGTAATATTTCCAATTCCAAGTTTAACTATCGGTACGATTAACTCTCTTTTAGCATCATTTAATAGTAATACCATGCCGTCTACTTCTAGATGCCTAGATAAATCTTTCATCATATCTTGTAGCATTTTATATAAGTTAGTATTTTTATTATTTTTATTCAATATGCCATATAAGGCAGACATATCATTATGACCCTTAGATCTATCTAATTCTAAATTTTTTCTTACTGTAATATTTTTAGATGTTCCTATTAAATATTTTGTGCTTCCATTTACGCCAATTATCTGTGATTTAAATATTTCAAAATACTCGTTTCGTTTATCTGAAAGTATTTTTTCTTCATATAATATAGGTTTTCTTGATTGTAATATTAACTTATCTTCTTGTTCATATACCAAAGCTCTTTTATAATCCCAAATATCCCGGTCATACTTGCCTTGTATTTTATGTTTTTCTTGTTTTGTATATTCTAAGTAGCTTTTATTTGCATATATATACCGCCCTTTTATATCTTTAATCCAAGTCATAAAAGGAACTTCATCTAATAAAATTTCTAAGTCTTCTTTTGTATAATATTTATCAGTTAACTCTTTAGCTACGATAAAAATTGATTCTTTATTATTATATATATCTAAGATTACTTTTGAACTTAAATTTATTATATTTTTAGATTTTGAATATAACTTTAATTCTATCTTCCCTTTATTTTTATTTCTTAATAAGTCTTTTATATTAAAGTCTTGAGTCAACAAAATATTATTTATACTAAAATTATATATATCATCTTTGTTGTAATTTAATCTTAGCAATAATTTATCATTGCAGTATTGTATCTCCCCTTGATAATTGACAACTAAAATATAGTCTCTTATCTCATTTAGTATATGATTCATGTATTAATTTTCCTCTCTGCCCCAATTTATGTACTATTATAGTATATATATTTTTATGCTAAATTTCATTAAAATTTAATTAATTTAAAGTTTTTATACGTTTTTTTCTATTTTTATAAACTTTTATACATAAATATGCTACATTTAATTTTGTAATTCACTATTAAATAGTATTTATATTTTTAATATTTTCTTAATAGAATTACTAATAATGAATATTGCTTAAGAGAAGATTTATAAATGTTTTTTCTTTAAATTCGCCTAAAGGAGATTTGAAATCAATTAACTTATAAAGTGATTTTTTCAACTATGATGGGAATACTATTTTGCTCAATAAAAAAGCTACTAAATTATATTTAGTAGCTTTTTTATTATTAATTCATCAACAAAAATAGTCTTGGGCAAAATATTAATATAACATTTGTATACTATATGATTATTATATCATAATTTTAAATCATAGTTAGGTTTCTTATAGTAATTTATTATGCTTATTTTAAATAGTTATTATTAAAAATTTTAATAATATTATATAAACTCAATATATTTAACATTATTTTTATCTATTGAAAAAGAACTACCTAAATCTCTACCTGACATAGTTAATAGACTAACTTCTTCATTATTATTAAACATATTTGACCATTCAACTAATGAGTTGAAATTTCTAATGCTATCTTTTTCGATTATTTTTTCAAAACCATTTTTAAAAGTTATTTTTATTCTATTATATTTCAATTCTATCACCTTCCTAATAATAGAATATACCCTATTTGTAGTTTTTGTAATTATTTTATATTTTTATAATTAGTGTATAGTTATCTAAAGTATGGTTATAATTTTAATATCCCACTAATATTTTTTTACTTATCTTTATATTTTTATATGTTAAAGACAGGCAACGGAACCTGTCTTTTTTGTGTTTATTTTAATAAATAATACATTAGCTAATATAAGTATGCTACTCATGTTAAGTCACATTATATATTCACATAACATAGAATAAACTGTATATATTTTATGAAAATTGTGTTAAAGGAGTTGCTTTTATGGATAAATCGTGTCCTAAGTATAATATTAGTGAAATTTTTTCTTCATATGACCCTGGCGAACCAGATGCATATGCAAAGTTAAAAGGAGGACCACTAGCACCTTGCATTAAAGGTGATATCTTTTTATATCAACTACAAAATGGAGTGTATATAAAAGCATATATAACAGGAATACCTACCACTACTTCTTCGGGAAATCCTACTAGTTTTCATGGCTTCCATATCCATGAACATGGTGATTGTAGTATTGGAACTGCTACAGATCCTTTTTTAGCATCTGGTAGCCATTGGAATCCAACTAATCAAACTCATCCTATGCATGTAGGAGACTTACCTCCTATATTATCTGCAAATGGCATTGGTATTTTATCTGTTTACACTGATAAATTCACAGTATCAGATTCTATAGGGAAGGCTTTTATACTTCATGAAGGTATTGATGATTTCACTTCACAACCTTCAGGTAATGCTGGTCCAAGATTAGCTTGCGGTATTATAGTCTCTTATAGAAGATAAACTTTCCGTTACTAAAATAAAAATGATCCAATAAGTATTAAATACTTATTGGATCATTTTTTAATTAACGGGTCTTTTAAAGTAATGCCATGCATTGCATACACAAACTAATTCCCATCCACTTTTTCCATATTCATTTAATGTTTCTGTAGTTTTTTCTCCAGCACCTAAAACCATAACACATTTATATTCGTATATTATCATCTAATCCTCCTTTAAGTTAATCTCTTATTATTTTTATATTATAAAAAACTTTAATATATTCCATTACATTCCTCTATTATAGCTTCATTATTAAAGCGAATTACGCCATTTTTCCCTTAATATTAATTTTTATAATCTCAAAATAAACTACATAAAAAACCGTATCCTATAATTAGATACGGTTTTTATAATTATTTTTATAGTAAATCTTCTATTTTATCTCCACTTAATACTAAAATGTCTCCACCTTTTATAATTGTTGATCCTTTAGGTATTAATACTTTATCTTGTCGTTTTATCATAACTATTAGTATGTCTTCTGGTATATTAGAATCCATTATACTTTTATTTGCCCATTTACTCTCTTCAGATACATTTACCTCTATAAGTTTGCTACTAATTTCACCATCATAATCGTTAAATGTCTTTAATACAGTTGTACTATTATCAACTAAATCTAGCTTTTTAGCTACAGCAGGAATTAAAGTTCCTTGTATTCCTACTGATATTAATGCTATAAAGAATATTATATGGAATATATCATTTTCTATAATTACACCTTGAGTCACAGCATAAATTGCAAAAACTATTGATGCAGCTCCTCTTAATCCTACCCAAGAAATAAATAATTTTTCCTTATTTGAAAAATTAAATCGTCCTAAAACTATAAATGTTGATAATGGTCTTGCAACAACTATCATAAATATAGATATTGCTATGGCTATTCCAATCACACTTGGTAATTTAGAAGGGAATGATAAAAGTCCTAACATAAAGAACAGCATTATTTGCATAATCCATGATATTCCATCAAAGAAATGAACTAAACTCTTTTTATGAGGTATTTTACTATTACCTATAATAATACCGGCCATGTAAACACTTAAGTATCCATTACCTCCAACATACTCACTAATTGCATAAGAAAGCATCGCAATAGCTGTAATAAATATAGTATAAAACCCTTCTATTTCAAATTTTGAATTTCTTAAAATATAAACAGATACTTTAGCTAATACAGATCCTATTGCTAATCCGAAAACTATCTGCTTTATTACCATAGGAACTATAAGCTCTGAACCTGAGTTGTTCATTAGTGTTAATACAATTAATGTTAACATATAAGCTATCGGGTCATTACTTCCACTTTCAACTTCTAACAATGATGCTAAAGATCCCTTTAAATTTAGTTTCTGAGAACGCAATACAGCAAATACAGATGCTGCATCTGTTGATGCTACAATCGCTCCTATAAGTAAACCTTCTAGTAAACTAGTTCCAATTACCATATTACAAAATAGTCCAGTTAGACCTGCTGTAATTATTACTCCCAGCGATGACATAAGTATAGACGGTATTGCAACAGGCTTTGCCATTTTCCAATTAGTTCCAAATCCCCCAAAAAACATTATAAATACTAGTCCTATAGAACATAATTGTCTCGTTAGTTCATAGTTGTCAAAGTAAATTCCAACCATTCCATCAGATCCAAATAACATTCCTAGCAAAATAAAAATTAGTAATATAGGTACTCCAAATTTATATAATACCTTACTCGATGTTATACAAATTAATAAAACTAACCCGCTTACAAGCATTAATTCAATCATATTATCTCCTCCATGTCTATTAAATTTTTATAGATAATATTACTTATGTCAGTATATCTAATTTTATATATTAACTTTTTAATTCTATATATTAAATAATTATATTTTGAATTTATAATTACTTAATCTTTCATTTTTTATACTTGATTTTTTAATTGATTTGATATTTTTTAATTTATTTAGAGATAATTATGAAATACATAGTAATTGAATAAATAAGATAAAGCCAACTAGTAATTTAGATACTTTAAGATATGAATCTTTAAAAATAATATATATATTAAAATATTTTCTATATAAATATTATATAATTTTTATAATAAATCGTCAATGCATTTTTTCGTAAAATGAAACAATTGCATAATTTTTTTTAAGTAATGCAATTTAATATTCAATTCCACTATCTAAAGAGCTATTTACATATTTAATTAAATAAAAAAGTAGCTCTAATTATTAGAGCTACTTTTTTATTTAATTTATATTTTAGTAATTTTCTATAAACACTTCAAAATATCCTTGTGGATGTATGCACGCTGGACATGCTTTTGGAGCTTCTTTACCTTCATGTATATATCCACAGTTATTACATTTCCACAATACTACTTCATCTTTTTTAAATACAGTATTATTTTCTATATTTTCTAATAGTTTTCTATATCTTCTTTCGTGTCTTTTTTCAACTTCTCCTATTTTTTCAAATGCTACTGATATTTCAGGGAATCCTTCTTCTTTAGCTATCTTTGCAAAATTAGGATAATCAACTTCCCATTCCTCATGTTCACCATCAGCAGCAGCTTTTAAATTTTTAGCTGTCTCTTGGTGAAAAGATACTGGATATGAAGAATTTATTTCTATAGATTCATCCTTAAAATCTTCTTTTAAAAATTTATAGAATCTTTTAGCATGTTCTTTTTCCTGTTCTGCTGTTTCCATAAATATATTAGCAATCTGAACATACCCCTCTTTTTTTGCTATACTTGAGTAATAAGTATATCTTGTTCTTGCTTGTGTTTCACCTGCAAAAGATTTCATTAAGTTTTCAGCTGTTTTTGTTCCCTTTAAAGTCATAGTCAATCCCCCATTTCTTATAAGTTTTGGTTACTTTTTCTATATGCTAACATATTATCAATTAATTTTCAATCCATAATTTTCCATTAGTATACATTTATATTGAATCAATCAAGTAAAATTATAACTATTTTTAATAATAGTTATAATTTTACTTGATTGACATAATATTAACTCTTTAATATACTAAATTTATCAAAATATTTATATAAATCTTAAATAATTACAAAGTATAAAATCTCAATTTAAATATTATTTTTATATAGATATTTATTTTTAAAATATAATAAACTTCAAGGAGAATTTTAGGTATGTTAAAAAGATTATCATTAGTACAAAAAATTGTTCTTTCTACCTGTATAGTCTTACTGATAACGTTTGCCGTACTTAACGCTATAGCGCTAAAGCAAATTTATAAATACAGCCAAGAACAAGGTGAAACTATTGCTTCGTTTACCTCTAAGTATAATTCTGAAAAATTAGAGCGACGATTTGAAAAAGTGATAACCATAGCAAAAGATATAGCTAACCAAACTGAAACAATGGTTAGCACAGGAAACCAATCTCGAGAATTCATATTATCTATAATGGAAAATACTCTAAATTTACATGATGATATTTTTGGCATTGCCCTGTTATATGAGTCAAATAAATTTGATAATAAAGATATAGAATATATAAACAAAAGGGGAAGCAATTCTAATGGACAGTTTATGCCTTATATAACTAGAATTAGTGATCATAAATTTTCTACTGAACTTTCATTTTATAGTAACTACTCTGAAAATGAAACTAAATGGTATGATATACCTAAAGAAACTCATCAAATATATCTTACAGAGCCTACTACATATGATGTTCAAGGTAAACCTACAACAATGGCATCTATTGTAGTTCCCATTATAAGAGATGATAAATTTGTTGGTGTTGTAAGTGTTGATACTTCTTTAGATTACTTGCAAAAAGAAATTGAAAAAGTAAGACCTTTAGGTGGATTTAGTGAAATTGTATCAACTGGGGGAATATATGTTGCAAGTGGTGAAGACTTTTCAAAAGTCTTGCAAGATGTTTCTAATAGTAACGAATGGAATTCTGTATTAGCTAAAACTTCAAAGGGTGAAGAATTTACGAAATCTGGTATTTCACCTTCTACAAAGGAAAATGTTTTAGAAGTTTATAGTACTATAAATATAAAAGATACCGATCAATACTGGACTTATGTAAGTATTATACCTTTTAGTAATATTTTAGAAAACTTTAACTTATCTTTTAAAACAATTTTATTTGTGGGATTAATACTATTTGTATTTATCGTATATGTCAACTATTCTATTATATCTAAAGATCTTTAATTTCTACTTAAATATGTTTATATATAATTAATAAAGAAAAATTTTTGTTGAAAAGGACATTAGTAAAACTATGAAAAATAACGGTGCTTATTATACTTTTGAAAATATAATTGGAAATAATAAAGAATTAAAAAAGACCGTTGATTTTGCACATAAAGTAGCTCTTAATAACTCTTCTGTATTACTTTTAGGAGAAACTGGTACTGGCAAGGAGTTGTTCGCACAAAGCATTCATAATGCAAGTAAGTTTTCAAATGGGCCTTTTATAGCAGTTAACTGTGCTGCTATTCCAAGTACATTAATAGAAAGTATTCTATTTGGAACTGCAGAAGGTGCATTTACTGGTGCAAAAAATACTAAAGGACTACTTCATCAAGCTCACAACGGAACTATATTTTTAGATGAAATTAACTCTATGAATTTGGATGCACAATCAAAATTATTACGTTTTTTACAAGATAAAACCATTCGAAGTGTTGGAGATAATAAACAAACAAAAATACATTGTAGAATTATAAGTGCAATTAATAAAAGTATAGAAGAGGAGATCAACTCTGGTAATATAAGATCAGATTTATACTATAGACTATCAACTGTAACTATTCGAATCCCTCCTCTTTCTCAGAGGATAGATGATATACCTATACTATCAAATTTCTTTGTTAACAAATATCAATTAGAATTTTGCTCTAATATAAAAATGATAGACTCTTCTCTTCTAGAGAGTTTTATGGACTATAACTGGCCTGGAAATGTTCGTGAATTAGAACATGTAATTGAAAGCGCTATGAATATGATAGACTCTGGTGATGAAATATTAAAACAAAAGCATTTATCTACATATTTGCAACAACGTATACTATCTATAGATACAAGTAACAAAAAAAACAGTGCTGATATTATATTTTCTACTGAAAAAAAATTACATGAAATCTTAGACGATGTTGAAAGAAAAGTCATAATTGAAAGATTATCTAAAAATCAAGGGAATATTACACAAACTGCAGAAGACTTAGGTATATTTAGACAAGCGCTTCAATATAGAATAAAAAAATATAAAATAGAGAAAAACGAATATATATAGTATTTTTATCTGAATAAATTATTAACTATTAATTTAATGCAATCTAAAAGTGCATGCAATTTATTATTGCATGCACTTTTAGATTGCAAAAAACTGTATTTCCTAATATCCGTATGTACTATATTGTAATTTAGCCATTTATAAAATATTTTTATCAATATTTAAGAGGCAACAGTATTTTGCAGTATAAAAATTTATATTTTCTATAAACATATCAAACGCTTCTAAAACCCAGTAATTTCAATATTTAACTTTATTTTTTATTATTTATAAGTTGGCATATTAATTGCTATATAAATAATTAAAATAAATTATTGTACATATAAGGGGGTATTGTATGAATAATTTTGATAATTTAGACTTAAACAGTTTAATAGATATAGAAATTATATCAAAAACACAAAAACAAATATGTAATCTTTTAGACTTTTCTATAGCTACTACAACTTTTGACGGAAATTTGGTAGATGAGGTGGTTAATTGTATATCATTTTGTAAATTAATACAGAGTTCTTCTAAAGGAAAAGTTTTATGCAAAAAATCTAAATCTAATTTTAATAATAAAGTTTTTAAAAGTAGGCAATGCGGTTTATATGATTGCCATATGGGATTAAAGAACTTCACAACTCCAATTATAGCTAATGATTTATTTTTAGGTAGTGTAATTATCGGTCAGTTTTTAATTGATGATGAAGAATTTAAGAACAAAGAATTTGATATAAAAAAAATTTCAAAGAAATTTGATATCTCTGAAAGTAAATTAAAAGATTCTATTTCAGAGATTCCTATTATAAGAAGAGAGTGCCTTTCTAAAATTGAAGGAGCATCTTATCTGTTATCAAATTATTTTTCTGAAAAATCAATTAAATGTATTACAACAAAGAAGTTATTGTATCAAACTGAAGAAGCTTCAAGATTTGAAAATGAAGCTAAAAAGTTTCAACTAAAAACCTTAGAAGCCCAAATTAATCCTCATTTTTTATTCAATACATTAAATTCTATCGCTAGAATGGCTCTGTTTGAAGATTCTCCTAATACAGAGGAAATGATTTACTGCTTATCAGATTTACTAAGATACAATATAAAACAAAGTGAAGAGTTTCCAACCATTTATGATGAACTAAAAAATATTGAAAGGTATTTATTTATTCAAGGTATTAGATATAAAGATCGCCTAAGTTATAATATCGAAGTATCAGATGAAATATTAGATTTTAGAATTCCTTCAATGATTTTGCAACCAATTGTTGAAAATTCAATTATACATGGTATTGAGCCAAAAACATCTGGGGGAAATGTATCTATAATTGGAGAAGTAGATAATGAAAATATTAAAATAACTATTAAAGATAGTGGCATCGGTATTTCTATAGAAAAGCTTAGTACTCTTTTATGTAACGATAAATTTTCAAGCAATAGCTTAGGTACTAAAAGCTCTCATAACCGACTAATCAGTTACTTTGGATCTAATTATGGATTAAAAATTTCTAGTACTAAAAACATAGAAACAGTAGTCGAAATTAAGTTTCCATGCTTTAAAGAATTATCTTTTTAAAACAAATTCAAATTAAGTTTATTATATATTAAAAGGGAGGATTAAGTTTATGTTTACTCTTATGATTGTAGAGGATGAATATATAGAAAGGGAAGCATTACGCATGATTATATCTAAGGAGTTTAATGGGAAAATAAATACAATAATAGAAGCCAAAAATGGTAATGAAGCTATTATTAATGCAAAGAAGCATAAACCAGATATTATATTAATGGATATAGGTATACCTGAAATAAATGGTCTTGATGCTCATAAGAAAATCATCTCTTTTTTGCCTAATGTTCAAACAATTATTCTTACAGCTTACTCAAACTTTAATTATGCTCAAGAAGCTTTAAGGTTACAAGTAAAAGATTATTTGCTAAAACCAGCTAGAACTTCAACATTAAAAAATTCTATAAATAAAATAATATCGAAAATAAATAAACCATCACTACTAGAGGATTACTTATATATAAATAAATC
Organism: Clostridium sp. CCUG 7971; assembly: GCF_017590215.1. Classification (GTDB taxonomy): domain Bacteria; phylum Bacillota; class Clostridia; order Peptostreptococcales; family Peptostreptococcaceae; genus Faecalimicrobium. The sequence goes on along the minus strand of NZ_JAFFPK010000033.1, from coordinate 12,008 downwards.
CCAATCAGATATTATAAGAAAAGCTATCATTTATATGAATAATAATTATCAAAATAAAATTGATCTTCACTCTGTATCAAATGAAGTTCATGTAAATTCTCAATACTTAAGTAGATTATTTAAAAAAGAAATTGGGATTAGCTATGTTGACTACTTAAATACGGTAAGAGTAAATAATGCTTGTAATATGTTATCTAATACAACATATCCTGCATATAGAATTGCCACAGATTCCGGATTTACAGATTCAGCGTATTTTAGTAGAGTATTTACAAAACATACTAAACTTACTCCCAGCCAGTATCGTAGAAAGAATATTACTATTACTAATGTAAATGCTTATATTTGATAAATTCTTATCTAATTTATAAAAAAATATTACTGAAAAGCTAATTTTCCAGTAATATTTTTTTATGCTTATTTTAATTTATTAAATAAATATTAACAAATATCTATTTTTTTAGATTATCAATAATTTTTACGTTTTTATCTAATATATATTCTTTTGCTAAATCTGTAAGTTTCTGATTTTTAGATAAATATATTTTATCTTTACCCACTATATCTTCACATGTAATATATTGTGACTGTGATGAATCTTCTACTATAGCAATATTATTTTTCACCTCTTCTTTAGAACATGTTCTATTTATATATATTTCATCAATTTCCTTTTCTAAATCATATATAGCAATTGATTTCATACCTAATTCTTCTACTTTTTCCTTATATGAAAATAGCATTTTATTATAAGCTTGATTTACATTTAGCTTTTTTAATTTTGCAACTTCAGATTCCGGGTTCCAACTAGCATCTAAAGATATTACTTTTTTACCCATCATAAGAGCTAACTGTATTGAAGTTGTTGCTTTTGTATCTGCTATTCCTAATGCTACTTTCGATAGAGTATTTCGTGTTAAAAATGGTACAATTAAAAAATCAGATTCTTGTATAGATTCTTCTATTTTTTCTATATTATCTATTTTTGTTGCTATATTATCTATCTTTTCTATATCTATAATTTTTGTGCTATTCTCAGACTCTATATATTCAAATTTAATATCTTTTTTCTTTTCAAGTATTTCAAATATTTCATTAGAATACATGTTTCCACCAGTTATAATAATTAGAGCTTTTTTCTTTGAATGTTCACTTAAAATCTTTTCTATTATTTTTTTTATTTTATATTCATCCATACAATCTCCTCTTTTTATAATACTAAATGCTTTATTTCAACAGTATCTCCTGATGATAATCCACAAGCATTTGCTTCATCTAAATCTAAATGACATTCTAATGAGAAATCTGGATGCACTCTAACTAATACTTCTCCAAAAACTGCTCTTCGTTCTCCAGTTGTAACAATACTTACAGTTTGACCATTAACTACATCAAATTTATTTGCTTCATCTTTATTCATGTGAATATGTCTTTTAGATATTATCACTTTTTCCTTCAATATAATACTACCTTTAGGTCCTATAACACATATGTCTCCTGATCCTCTTAAATTTCCAGATTCTCTAACAGGGCACTTAACGCCTAATGTAAACCCATCTGTCTTAGATATCTCTAGTTGACTTTCTTTACGCACTGGACCTAGTACACGTACATTAGGCAAATAACCTTTAGGTCCTGCTATTGAGACTACTTCTTTTGCAGCATACTGCCCTGGCTGCTTTAGTGATTTTAATTCATTTAATTTATATCCTTCTCCAAAAAGGATTTCTAGATCTTCTTGACTTAAATGTATATGTCGGTTGGATACTCCAACGGGTATATATTGTTTTTCTTTATTTTCACTTGATTTTTCTTTTATAAAATCAGCTATCATTTTGACTAATTCTGTATGATTTAAATTATTATCCATATGCTTAATATCCTTTCCTATAGCTTAAATATAAGGTTATTTCTTACTTTTTTTGCTTTTAGATAGTTTATCATCATTTTCTAACTTATCCTTATTTTTTGAAGTATCTTTTAATTTCTTATTATCTTCTTTCTTAATTTCTGTTTGACTTTCTTCTATTTTTATTACTTTCGTAACATTTTCTATCTTGATTTCTTCCTGTTTTTCTTCTTTTTCGTTTAATTTTTGTACATATTTTTCTTTCTTTATCTCTTTTTTATTTATTTTTTCTTGCATTTCTTCTAACTTAGTTTCTTTACCTTTTTTATCTTTATGTGGCATAAGCATATTTAATACAGAGTTATCTGTACGTGCTATGACATCTACTGCTAAAACTTTGCCTATTTTCTTTGCTGCATCAGAACCTGCTTCTACTGCTGATTTTACAGCACCTACATCACCTGTAACTACTACAGCAATTATTCCAGATCTAACTTTATGGTATTTACTACCAACTATTTCAACATTAGCTGATTTAAGCATAACATCTGCAGCTTCGATTGCTGCTATTAATCCTTTTGTTTCAATCATTCCTATTGCATTTTGAGACAACTCAATTCCCTCCCTTTTATCTTTTAATTAGTAAAAAAACGAAAAAACCTTAAGCTAATACTTTAGTTAAAGATTTTTCCGTTTTACTTATCAATAAGACCTTAGTGCTTTACTACTTTAATAGGTAAATTAAATTCTTTTACAAAATCTTCAATTTTTTCTAGCTCGCTTTGTGAATAAGTCAAATCTTTTTTAATGGAATATTCTTTATCCAATTGTTGGTATTTATTAACACCCAGTTTATGATATGGTAATATTTCAATACCTTTTAGATTTCTTCCTTCACTAATTTTATTTATAAATTTCATAGCACCTTTAAGTGCCCATTCTTGATCATTCAATCCCTTTATCATAGGCATTCGAATTGTTATATTAGCACCTATATTAAACAGTTTAGCCATATTAGTAAGTATTTTATAGTTGTTTACTCCAACTAAATTTTTATGTTCCTCTGGGTCTATGTGTTTTAAGTCATATAAGAATAAATCTACATATTTACTTAATTCTTTATATATTTCCCAGCTAGCTTGGCCACAAGTTTCAATAGCTGTATGAATTCCACAAGATTTACAAACCTTTAATATCTCTAGTGCAAATTCAGGTTGAGACGCTACCTCGCCTCCACTAAGTGTAACCCCTCCTCCTGATGTAATATAAAATAAACTATCCTGCTCTATAATGTTAATTATCTCGCCTACAGTTTTTTCTTCACCTGCTATACGTACAGCTTCACTTGGACAGTTAGATTGACATAACTTACATCCATCGCATTTTATTTGTCTATCTATCTCATGTACTACATTTCCATCATGTACTTTTTTAATATTGTGTATTCCTTTGCTACAAAACGAAACGCATTTACCACATTTTGTGCACCTATCATCTACATACATAACATCAAAGTTTGTTGAAATTCCCTCTGGATTAGAGCACCATTTACATTTTAGTGGGCATCCTTTAATAAATATTATTGTTCTAACACCTGGACCATCATAAATAGAGTATTTTTGTGTATTAAATATGATTCCTTTTTTGTCTAATTCGAGTTTCATTATTATTCTCTCCAAGACTTAGGAAGATATTTTTTTAGCAATTTACTACCTTCTTCATTTATAGTATAGTAAATACATAGTTCATGGTTTTTGTTAAACTCTACTTTTGTATCATCAAGTAATCCATTTTCTTTCATTGATATTAAATCCTCTACAATTAGATCTCTTTTAAAATATTTTTCTGATCCATATTCATTTTGTAGATTTTCCATAACTTCATCCACGGAGGCTTCCTTTATCTGAGAAAAGAAGTGTAATACTCTAAATCTCATAGGTAACATTTGTCTCATATTTTATACCTCCTTCTTTCTGAACATTTCTCTTGGGTCTATTGCAACTAATATAGCTCCTACTAATACTAATATAGCTCCTATTATTAACGTTTTAGTTATCTCTACATCTCCTAAGAAATAAGTAAACATTATTCCCCACATTACATATGTACTATTTAAAGCCATACCTTGAGCAACACCACTCATACTGTTACATTTATACCAAGTTAAGAATGATACTGCTGCAGCTAAAGCAGCAATCGCTATAATAAGTAGTGTAGCTGGAGAAGTAAAAACTTTATTTAACATACCAAGACCACCAATTATAGGTAATATTATTACTAAAAATACTATTCCTGAAGTTGCCTGACGTATATTTATAGCTATTTTAGGATCTATTACTGCTGTACCAAATGCTGATAATGTACCTTCAGCTCCCCATCCAAATGCTGCTATAAAAGCACATAATACACCTATATAAAAATGTGGATTCGCATCTCCTTCAGGAGGTGTATAACCTATAACTATCGCTCCTAATACACATATTATCATTCCTATAACAACACGTTTTGTAACTTTTTGCTTTAAGAATATTCTAGCTAATATAGCTCCTACAACTGGAAAAAGAGCTGATACTGGTATGGCATATGCTGCTCCAGCAAATTGAATTCCCATTAAGTAGGCAGCATTTGCTATAGGTCCCCCCATAAGTGCTGCTAAGCATACCATTAAACCTGGAAATGTTTTTAAACTACGCCATATTTCTTTTGATCTTCCTTGCGCTATATTATAAAATAATAGCCATAATGCTGCTATACTATCGTTTATAGCTGCTCCAACTAGCGGTGCTACAACTATACTAACTCCATTGGTAAAAGGTGCCATAGCTAAAGCGACACCTAATACTGCACTATGAAGTCCGAAAGTAATCCCTGAAAATATACCTATAGCAGAACCTTTTTTAGCAAAGTTTGCTTGCATTTTCTTTTGAGCTATTATTGCTTCATTACTCCCTATTGCTTGCATAATGTTTCCTCCATGTTATTTTCTAATATTAAAAGCTATCTAGTACTGTACGACTTATTATTTCGTCTTGAACTTCTTTGCATAGCTCTACAAAATATGCGCTATATCCTGCAACACGTATAATTAAATCTCTATATTTTTCTGGCTCTTTTTGAGCTTTCTTTAATATCTCATTATCAGCATAACTAAATTGCATTTGCGCATTTCCTAGTATAGAAGCTGTACGTAATAAAGTTATTAGGCCATTTTCACCTTCTGGTGTTTCAAGTATGCCTTTTAATAACTTAAAATTATGAACCATACCTATATTCATATCTTCAACATTCATCTTACTCACAGATTTAATTATAGATGTAGGACCACAGTTATCTGCACCTTGAGTCGGGCTTATACCATCTGAAAGTGGAGTCCATGCTAAACGACCATTTGGAGTTGCTCCAGTTAATTCTCCTATTGGGGTATTATTAGAGATTGATAAAGTACCATGACTTAATTTTGAATATAGCATATTGTATTTTCTATGACTTTTTTCTGTCCAGTTTACTATATCCCCTGCTATACTATCTACATAATCATTGTCGTTTCCATATTTAGGCGCATTTAAACAGTCTTGTCTTAAATCTTCGTATCCTTCAAAGTTAGCGTCTAAGGCTTGTTTTATTTCCCCAAGAGTGTATTTTTTATCGTCAAATACTAATTTCTTTATAGCTGCCATAGAGTCAGCATATGTAGCTAGTCCTGACCATATTAGTCCTGGACCATAGTTTACTACAGCTCCTCCATGAGTAACATCAGTACCTTTTTCCATACAACCTTCTACAAACAGTGACATTAATGGTTTTGGTGCAATATCTCTATGTACTCTTTGGCTTATAACTGTTCCTATAGCTGATAATCTAGTTATATGCTCTATTTGTTCTTTAACTGCTTCTTCAAATTTTTCATAAGTTGTGAAGTTACTTAAATTACCTGTATCTATACCTTGTTTAGTACCGTGCCATTTCATAACACCACGATCTAGTACAAATTCTATAGCAATTGGCCATTGAGTATATCCAGTAGAAGTCCACTGATATATACGTCCTGATTTTTGAGGCTCAACACAACCCATTAAACAATAATCTCTTGCATCTTCCATGCTAAAACCTTTGCTTAACATCATTTTTATATGAGCATCATCAAAGTGGCAAGCTGGGAATCCCAATCCCGCTTTTACAACTTCTACTATTTTCTTTAAATATTCTTGTGGTGATTGATTATGTATACGACAAGCTAAAGAAGGTTGATATACTTTTACGTGTTTTACCGCATCCATGATTAAGCAAGTTAAATCATTTGTTGCGTCTCCACCACTACGTTTTTGCCCACCTATTGTTAAGTTTACAAAAGGTTGATATCCAGCAAAAAACTTAGCTCCACCTTCACTTGATAACCACATCATTTCAGAACATTTTATTAGGAAGCATCCCATTAACTCAAAAGCTTCTTCTCTGGTTATTTTTCCAGAGTTTATATCAGATTCATATAATGGATATACATACTGGTCAAGACGTCCTAATGAAAGACCTGTTTGATTTTCTTCTATTACAAATAATGATTCAACTGTCCACACACTTTGTAGCGCTTCTTGGAATGTTCTTGGAGGATTAGCTGGAACATGGGCATTTACTTCTGCTATTTTAAATAGTTCAGCTTTTCTTTAGGATCTGATTCCTTCATAGCTAACTCTGTTGCATAATCAGATAATCTCTTAGCATAAGCCATTACACCTTCGCAAGATTCTATAGCTGCTTTATAGAAATAAATCTTATCGATATCTTCTGGATTTTCCATAGCTAATTTAGCTAAATTAGCTTCTGCTTCTGCTTTTATACCGTTCATACCTTTTTTTATTAATATTATGTCATATCCTGGACAAGTATCTCCTCCACCATTTATTTGGTGATAAGAAAGATCACTTACAAATGCTTCTCCAGAAAACTCCCAAAGTCCAGCTTCTTCATATTGTGTTTGGCATATTTCATCTACTGAACGCCCTTCCCAAAATGGGAATATTTCTTCTCTCATTACCTTTTTATCTTCTTCTGCTATTATAAAAGGGTCTTGAGGACGAGTATGTATAGTCTCTAACTCATCTTTAACCCAACGCCAAGCTATATCAGGAGAAAATGCTCCAGCTCTTGCTTTTCCACAAGGATGTCCAACTATTAATTCATCATTTTGAATTAACAATGGCGCTTGTTCGCAAGCTCTTCTAAATGCTTTGGCTCTTAACATTATGGTTGGCATCCCTGGATTTTCTTTTGTTACTTCAGTAAATGCTTTAGCCCTTACTATAGAAACACTTGGCTTAGTTTCTAAATATCTTTCTTTTAATTTTTTTAATCTTCCTTGAAGTCCATCTTTACTATTTTCAACTAAATCATTTTTATTTTCACTTATAGCTCCATTAAATAATCTTATACAAAGTGATGGTTCATCAGCTAAAATATTTTTTGATGCAGCTAAGCAAATAGCTGATAAATCATTTATTAAAAGATTTTTATCTTCTATTTTTCCACCCTTATAAAGATGTTCAAACATTGGATATCCTTCAAATTTTCTTTGTTGTCTTACTTCGCTTATTTCAGCAAGCTTTATCCAAAGGCACTCAACTATTTCATAAGCCTCTTCTTTTGTTATCTTATTAGCTTTTAGATCTGATTCATAATAAGGATATAAACATTTATCAAATCCTCCTGGAGAAACTGAATAGCTACCTGATTCAATTTGTAATATTAATTGGAATAAGTAAAAAGATTGGCATGCCTCTTTAAAGCTTTCTGCTGGATATGCTGGTACTTTTCTACACATTTTTGCTATTTCAAGTAGCTCTTGTTTTCTGTATGGATTTTGTTCAGTAAGTGACCAATCATATGCCTTTTGTGCAAATCTTTCTGAAAAATTAATAGCAGAGTCACAAGCTATTATAGATGCTTTGAAAAAATTATATTGCTCAACTTCATATCCATTTTGGGGACAATCTATTTCTTCAAGTTTTTTAAGTGCACATTGTTTTATATTTAAAAATCCTCTACTTAAAACGGTATTATAGTTTGGTGAATAATATTTTTCTCCATCACACTCTACTGATTCTGATATAAATGAATATATAGATGAGTTACCTATTACATCAAAAGAGTTTTGTAATCCAAAGATCTCATTTTTTTGTTCTATTGAAAACTCAGGAAACATGGGAGAGCATCTAGGTTTTTTAGCTTGATTTCCTACTATTAATTCATCTGTTCCTATCAATATTGTCATTTCACTTAATACTTTATTTAATATCTTAGCCTTTTTTAATATTCCAGATTCATTTGATAATTCTTGATAAGCATCAGTAACTATTTTCGCTCTTTCAGTACAAATACCAGTTTCATTTGCTAAAAATCTTTGTTTTAGCACCTTACCTCTTGGCGACATACTTTGATTAAACATTTTTGATTTCCCCCTTTTTTAATTGCCCTGGAAAACATCTATATATAATTTTTTAATATCTTCAATTGATGACTTCCTTGGATTTGTAACTGTACAACTATCATTTATGGCAAGTGTTGATAAAGTTTCTAATTCCTTTATAAACACATCTTTTTCTATATTTAAATTACATATGCCAACAGGCATATTCATTTCGTTTTTTAATACTTGTATAGCTTTAATTAAATTTCTAGTTCCTTCTTCTGCATTTCTACTAGGTAAATTTAATAATTTTGCTAAATAGGCATATTTTTCAGCCGCTAAACTTTTAGCTTCATTTTCTAGATTTGCATTGTATGCTACTATATATGGAAGTAGTAAAGCATTTGCCCTACCATGAGGTATATGGAATATTCCACCTAAAGCATGAGCTAGACTATGATTAATTCCTAACGATGCATTTGTAAAGGCCATACCTGCTATACACGAAGCATTATGCATCTTTTCTCTAGCATTTTTATTTGATCCATCTCTATATGCATCTAGTAAGTAATCGAAAACTAGTTTAACTGCTTTTTCAGCTAATGCATCAGTAAATTCACTAGCATCAGTTGATACATATGCCTCTAAAGCGTGGCATAAAACATCCATACCTGTATCAGCAGTAATGCTTGCTGGTACTGATTCAACAAATATTGGATCTAAAATAGCAACATCTGGTAACATCCATTCATCTACAAGAGCAAGTTTTTCATCCCCTATTTTTATAACTGAGAAAGAAGTTACTTCAGATCCTGTTCCGCTGGTTGATGGTATTGCTATAAAGTTTGGCTTTTTAAATTCTTCTTTTTTAGATTCTTTTAATTTCCATAAACAATATAGTATTCCTTTTGTTGTATCTATAACTGATCCTCCACCTAATGCTATTACTACATCAGGATTTACATCATACATTTTTTTCATTCCCTCTACAATCATTTTTATATCTGGGTCTGGCTTTACATCTGAAAATACATTACAAGTAATTTTATTTTCACTAAGAGTATTTATAATTTTATCTACAAAACCTAATTGTTCCATAACTCTATCTGTTACTATAAGAGCTCTATTACCCTTTAAATTACTTAAGTATTCGATAGAGTTTCTATTAAAATAAACCTTTGGCTCTATTGAAAATTGGTTCATCATAATATAATCCTTCTTCCCACTAATTATCTAGCTGTATATTTTCTACTATTGCTACAATTGACATATCTTGATATGGTTCTTGGTATGAATCTTTTCTTTCATTTGTAGCACTATCTCCCACTAAAACTATATCTCCTTGTCCTGCTCCTACTTTATCAACTGCTACATAGGTTATTCCTTCTTTTAAATTTTGAAATTCATCAATTTTACTTACTAAAAGAAGTTTTGCTCCCATTAAATCGGGAGTTTTTTGATTTGATATAACTCGTCCTATAACCTTTGCTAAAATCATCTTATTACTCCTTAGAATTTTTCAATTTAAAACTATCTCTTTAATTCAGCTAATACTTCTCTTAATAGGCGTTCTATTTGTTCTTCACATATATCTGAATTTTTATTGTCACAAACATTATCTACATTTGAACTTGTAAATCTTGTATCTTCTTGTGTATACGCTACTTCATTCATTACAAATCTTGTATCTGTTTGTACAAATCTTGAATCATCCATTATAAATCTTGTGTCTACTTGTTTGCATACTGCGTTATTAGGTCTTAATTCTTCTAATTCTTTTACTCCATATGCGACTTTCCTAATATTTATAAGATCTAATGGCCCTATATTATTTGACGCTGAGCTTCCACCTATTGCTCCACATCCTAGTGTCAATGCAGGTGTTAAATTAGTTGATCCACCTATACCTCCAAGTGATGATGGAGTATTTACAAGTATTCTAGATGCCGGTATCTCAATTGCAAATCTCTTTACTAACTCATCATTATTTATATGCATTGAGAAAGTATGACCTGCTCCTTCATTTAATAATATTTCTTTGCACTTTTCACAAACTTTTTCTATATTTTCTTCTACATAAAACGTAAGTATTGGGGCAAGTTTTTCTCTTGAATATGGTACATCATGTCCAACTCTAGATTCTCTTGCGACTAAAACTTTTGCACTTTGAGGAATATTTTTTAGTCCAGATAATTCACATATGACCTCTACACTTTTTCCAACTATTTGTGGGTTCATAGTTCCATTTGATCTCATTATAAACCTAGATAATTGATCACTTTCTTCTTTTGTTAGTATATAAGCCCCTTGAGATTTAAGCTCTGATATAACTATATCTTCCATTGACTTTTCAACTATTACTGATTGTTCTGATGCACATATTACTCCATTATCAAACGTCTTAGAATCTATAATCCTCTTAACTGCTAGCTTAACATTAGCACTTTTATCTATAAATGCAGGTCCATTTCCAGGTCCTACTCCTATAGCTGGTGTTCCTGATGAGTAAGCAGCCCTAACCATTGCTTCTCCACCTGTAGCCAATATTAATGATGTATCTTTATGTTTCATTAATTCATTAGTTGCTTGTATTGAAGGTCTTTTAATACAAGTTATTGCTCCTTCTGGGCAGCCTGCCTTTTTAGCTGCTTCTACTATTATACTTACAGTTTCCATGATTGATTTCTTTGCATTTGGATGTGGTGATAGTACTATTGCATTTCCTGATTTTATAGAAATCATTGATTTATATATAACTGTAGATGTTGGATTTGTTGAAGGTATAAGAGCTGCTACAACTCCAACTGGAGTAGCTATATCTATAGTTTTAGTAAGTCTATCCTCACCTATTATTCCAACAGTTTTAGTACCTTTTAATGATTCATAAACTCCCTTTGATGCAAATATATTTTTTACTACTTTGTCTTCCCATTTACCAAATCCGGTTTCTTCATTAGCCATTTTTGCAAGCTTTTCAGCACTTTCATATGCTGCATTAGCCATAGCTTTAACTATTTCATCTATTTGAGTTTGACTCATTTTAACTAACTGTTTTTGTGCTTCTTTAGCTGTTTTTACTAGTTCTCTAACTTCTTGAATAGATTGTAAATCTTTATCTAAAAGAAACATAATTCTTACCTCTTTCCACCTTATATTGTTTAAATTGTTGAATTTCCTATAGATACTGGCTTTTCTCCCATAGACTTTAATATATTTAATCCAACTTCTTTAGCTGATGTAACAGCCTGTTTAACTGCTGCTGAATCTCCAGTTAAAACAACCATTATTTGATTTGAATACCCTGATGCATCTACATCTATATACTTAACTACATCAACACTTGCAGTTTTTATAGCAGTGTCAGCCATAACAATTCCTATTGCAGCTGGTGCTCCAACTACAATCCCTACAGAGTGTCCTTCTTTTGCTCCATAAGCTGCTTCTAAAGCTAAGCTTGCTCTTGCAGTGTAGTGTAATTCCACATGACCTGTATCACATACATGGACATCTCCAATATATTTTGTTACCGATTCTAACATAATCTCTACCGCACGACGTGCATCTGATACATCATAGGCTGCAAAAACAATAGTTGCTCCTCTGCCTGCTCCGCCTTTCATGTCACGAGCAAATTGAATAGATGCGATTTCTGTGTTTGTAGCTTTAACTGCCTCATCTGCAGCCCAGATATGAGATTCGCCCCCTTGCCTGGCACTAACTAGGCCAACTGAACGAAAATTTTCGTTCAGTCCCATTTGG
>NZ_JAFFPK010000032.1 GCF_017590215.1 Clostridium sp. CCUG 7971 | reverse complement strand
TGCAGAGATATTTATTAAGAGATAAGATGGTACTAGCATTCCCATATAACCCAAATTTAATTAAGAATGATTTTTTCTTTAGATATGTTGCAAGATAAAAAATGGATAGTACGTGAAGATGGATCTGGGTGTCGAGAATTTTTTAATATGTTTTTAGGAACTAACGAAATTGTACCTAAAGGTGTAATTGTTTTGGGAAGTAATTATGCTGTTAAAGAGGCTGTTAGAAATGGACTAGGAATTACTATTATGTCTAGGTTTGTAGCTGCTCCTGCTGTGAAAAATAAAGAACTTTCTATAATTGAATTAGATGATTCTTACACTCATAATTTCTCTTATATTTTGCCTAAAAATATTACTATATCTAAAGCTGCAGAGATATTTTTAGAAGAATTTAAACTGTATACTTCAGAACTAGACAAAGGATAAAATAAAAAAGACCTTAGAATATTCTAAGGTCTTATATATATCATTACATTCCTAATTCTTTGAATTCTCTACTTCCCGGCTTAACTAACTCAATATTATTTTCTTTACATAGAGGACATTCATCAGCATCATGAACTTGTATATCAAGCTTTATAGCACTATATATAGGCATACCTATATCATCATTAGTTCTATTTGCTATACAAGCAACACCTATAACTTCCCCTCCTAAAGCTTCTAAAGCTTTCTTTGTTTCTATTGTTGATTTACCAGTTGTAACAACATCTTCAGCTATTATTATTTTAGCTCCTGGCTTAACTTCAAATCCTCTTCTAAGTTCCATTACTCCGTCTTTTCTTTCAGTGAATACTGTTTCCTTATTTAATTGTCTTCCTAATTCATAAGAAACTATTACTCCACCCATTGCAGGTCCAACTACTAAATCTATATCTAAATTTTTTATTTGCTCTACTACTGTACTTAGCACTGCCTCCGCATATTGTGGAAATCTTAATACCTTAGCACATTGTATGTATCTGTTACTGTGTTTTCCTGAAGATAATAAAAAATGTCCTTCTAATAACGCATCGCTTTTCTTTAATATGTCAACTACATCTACTTTACTCATAATTAAGTCCTCCAAAATTTCATCCTTTTTGTTTTTAATAATTTATAATATTCCTCTTATTTCATCTAAACTTTCTATTCCTTCTTTTTCCATAAAAGCTTCTATTCCTTCTATTATCTCAAGTCCTATTTTAGGATTTATGAAATTAGCTGTTCCTACTTGTATACATGTAGCACCTGCCATTATAAATTCTATTGCATCCTCAGCAGTTGTTATACCGCCCATCCCCATTACTGGTATGCTTACATTTTTACAAACTTCATGAACCATTCTAAGAGCTATAGGCTTTATTGCTGGACCGGATAATCCTGCATATACATTTTCAAATACTGGCTTTCTTTTATTTATATCTATAGCCATCGCTTTGAAAGTATTTACTAAAGATATTCCATCAGCACCTTCTTCTTCACATACCTTAGCCATACCAACTATATCTTCAGCATTTGGTGATAACTTTACCACAAGAGGAAGAGTTGTAACTGCCCTTACTGCTCTTACAACCTCTCTTGCTACTTCATTTTTTATACCAAAAGCCATTCCTCCAGCTTTAACATTCGGGCAAGATATATTTAGTTCAATCATATCAATTGGCTGGTTATTTAGAAGCTTTACTCCCTCTATATAGTCTTCTAAAGTTCCACCGCCAACATTAGCTATTCTAACTGTATCTAACTCTTTGAAAAATTGTAGTTCATTATCTATAAATCCTTGAACACCCGGATTTTCAAGACCTACACTATTCATCATTCCAGATGGTGTTTCCCAAACTCTCATACCGTTGTTTCCGTCTCTTTTATTTAAAGTAAGTCCTTTACTACTTATTCCACCTAATTTTTGTATATCATAAATTCCATTATATTCTTTTCCAAATCCAAATGTACCCGATGCCATTATAAGTGGATTTTTAAAGTCTATATTTCCGAATTTTACCCCTAGATTAGCCATTAAATATCACGTCCTCTCCCCAAAATACAGGGCCATCTTTACATGTTTTCTTATTTCCGAACTTAGTTTTACAAGTACATACTAGACAAGCACCAACCCCACACGCCATATGATTTTCTAAAGAAACCATTATTTTTGTATTAGTACCTTCTACCATCTTAACTAATTTCTCCATCATAGGCGTTGGTCCACAAGTTAATATATAATCATATTTTTTTACATCTAGTATATCTGTTACAAAGGTATTTCCTGTAGCTATATTAACTTCATTACAAACTGATTTATACTCTTCTTCTAATATAGCTTCACTTCTAAATCCAAGATAAGCATCACAGTTTTCTATATTTTTAGCTACTAAGTATAATGGTGCTATTCCGATTCCACCACCTACTAAAGCTACTTTACCTTCTACCTTTTCATATCCGTTACCATAAGGTCCTTCTAACTTTATAGTTCCATTTTTCTTTAACTTACTTAGTATTTTAGTACCTTCACCAAATACCTTGTATAAGAAAGTTATTCCCTCTTCATCTATATCATGTATACTTATTGGTCTTGATAGCAGTGGATACATATCCCATGCTCTTAACATATAGAACTGCCCCATTTTGCCTTCAAATTTTCCTGCAACCTTCATTAGATACATGTCTTCGCCTATATATTTATTTTCAAGAACTTTATACATTAACACATTCCCTTTCTATCATTATATGTCTTTCAACACTTACCCCTAAAAGCTTCATTATTAAAGCCATTCTAACATACATTCCATATTTAGCTTGCTTGAAATATACTGCTCTTTTATCTGAATCTACATCCACATCTATTTCGTTTACCCTTGGTAATGGATGCATAACTAACATATCTTCTCTAGCATTTTTCATTTTTGATTTATTTAATATATAATAGTCTTTTAGTCTTTCATATTCATCTTCATTTTCAAATCTTTCTCTTTGAACTCTTGTCATATATAATACATCTACGCTTCCTATAACATCATCTAAGTTATTAGTTTCATAGTATGCATGACCTTTTATAGCCTCTTTTATATAACCAGGCATTTTTAATTCATCTGGAGATATGAATACAAACTTAACATTTTTATATCTAGCCATAGCTTTAACTAAAGAGTGAACTGTTCTTCCATTCTTTAAATCTCCACATAATCCTATTGTATGATTTTCTAAATTTCCTTTAAGTGATTTTATAGTAAGTAGATCTGTAAGTGTTTGAGTTGGATGTTGATTTCCTCCGTCTCCTGCATTTATAAAAGGTATTTCGCTATATTTTGCTGCTTGGGCTGCTGATCCTGCTACTGGGTGTCTCATAACTATTGCATCTGCGTAACATTCTACAGTTTTTATTGTATCTGCTAAAGATTCTCCCTTTGCAACAGATGATGAATTTGGTTCTGAAAAACCTATAATTCTACCACCTAATCTATTCATTGCAGCTTCAAAGCTTAATCTTGTTCTTGTTGATGGCTCATAGAATAATGTAGCCAATAGCTTACCTTCACATATATTTGAGTATTTTGACGGATTGTCAATTATATTTTGAGCTAGTGATAATATTTCGTCTATTTCTTGTATTGAAAAGTCTTCTGGTTGGATTAGATTTCTTCCTTGTAATAACATTATTTATCCTCCTTTTTCAGCCTCTCTGGACTAAATTTAAAAGTATTTTTTATTCTGATAGTAGCTTAACACCTTTTATCTGTAATGTCAATATATTCTATTTAAGAAAATTATATAAAAAAGTCGCTTATAAAATAAGCGACTTATAATATTTTTTTATTAGAAAACTCTCTTTGCTGTAACAAACTTAGATGTATAGTAAGAAGAGTTTATACTTGTAATATGCACACTTTGACCTGGTTTAGGTGAGTGTATCATATTTCCTCCACCTATATATATACCAACGTGACTTACATTTCCTGTTCCATTAGTAGTAAAGAATACTAAATCTCCTGGTTGTAAGTTTGATTTACTTACAGTCTTTCCATATCCTGCTTGAGCGCTTGATGATCTTGGTAAAGATATACCAGCTGCTTGCTTATAAACATATGAAGTAAGTCCTGAGCAATCAAAGCTATTAGGTCCTTCTGCTCCCCAAACATATGGAGATCCTATTTTAGCATGAGCTAAATTAACTACAGCTTGAGCTAATGAAGAATCAGATGCTGGCGGATTATAAGAACCATTATCTTGTGATGGTTTTTGAGCAGGTTTTTGAACCGGCTTTTGAGCTTGTCCACCATTATTGTTTGAATTTTGGTTCTTGTTTGAGCTTTGGTTTTTATTTGAACTTTGAGCATTATTATTTATTTTTTGAGTATCATTTGTTTTAGTATCATTTGTAGCTATATTATTATCAGTTGAAGCTTGAACATTTTCTTGAGTATCTTCTTCTTCTGTTTCTATAACAGGTGCTTCTTCAGAAACATATAAAGATCTTATATATCCTTCACTTTCACCTTTCTTTACTTTTACCCAGTTACCATTGTCTTCTAAAACTTTCATAGTACTTCCGACTTCTAACTCTTCTACTATTTCAGATTCAGTATTAGCTTCTTTTCTTAAATTAACTTTATTTGATGTAGTGTAACCGTGAGCTTCTTTTATATCTACGAATCTAGTTGCTATCCAACCTTCTCCATCTCCAACTTTAACCTTAACCCAGTCACCTTGAACTCCTACAACCTTGAATTCATCTCCTGTGTAAGCTACGTTTTGAACAGATCCCTGTTCTCTTATTTTAACAGCAACCCCATCTTTAACTATAGCTACCTTATATGTAACATCTTCATAATTAGGTAAGTCTATTACATTAGTTGTATTGTCTTCTTTATTTTCAACGTTGTTATTTTCTACTTCATCTGCATTTGCTATTGTATTCATTGATAACGCCATAACCGACGCAAACATTGGTACTAATATTTTTCTCTTCATGATATTTTTCCCTCCAAAAATTCACCATAAGTGTATATCTTACGTGTTATTTTTATAGGTGAAGTCTTATCTAGGATAAAATACTAATACACAAGATATTTTGTAACTTTTTTGTAATTTATTTTAATATGTTATGTAGTATTCTTATGTTAATAAGTAATATGTTTAAATTTATATCTTGTATAAAAATCTTTATTTAATTAACGAATTAATTATTTTATCCAATGTATCACCTAAATATACATTTCTATTATTAAATTATATCCTAAATCTGACTAAAAGTAAATATTTTTGTAGTTATGTAAATATTTGTCACATAAATTTTAAGTTTATGTGTTTTTTGCTGTTTAAAATTTCATAAATAATACCACAACTATGGGTGCTATTATAAATTCCAGTTATATATCTATAATTCGAAATATAACATATATTTGCGTTGACGAAGTTAATATAAAATAAATTATAAACCCCATAATCATAAAGCTATAGCTCCAAAATTATGGGGTTTATTTTGTACATTTTTAAAATTTACATTAACACGGAACTAGTTTATAGTATCATATTTTATTTCATATAGTATATCAATACCCTTTTATAATAAATCAACTTTATCTAACCTTTCCCACGGTAAATCTATATTTTCTTTACCAAAATGACCATATGCTAATTATATTTCACATTTGTCAGCAAGTTCCGCACCTAATATTTTAATTCATTTTTATCTTAAGCTAATTTGTATTCTATAGCCTTTTTGAATATTACTTTTCTCGCTAGAATAAACACTATAGTTTGCACTAGTATAAATAATAATCCAAATAATAGTGCATAATTTAAAGATATACTAGCTGTTAAACTTTGACCTATTATAGCAGTTTGTATCATTACACCTAAAGATATTCCAACTATGGTAGGTATCATAAATATAACTAGTAATTGCTTACTAATTATAGATTTAATAGCCTTTTTGTTAGCACCAAGTAATGAAATATTTTTATATGTTTTACTATCTTGCCATGATGTATTTAAAACTTTTATATATAATATCATCGCTGATGCAATAAGAGATAATAAAGCTATATATCCAAATAATAAAGGGTATACTATTTCTATAGACAATGCATCTGTAGTCATATATATTTTAGAGTTTATCTTATATGGCCAGTCTCTATAATCAGTAGGAGAAAGTTCATTAGCATTTACAAATTCTAAAGACATATCATTATATACCCTATCAAATGCTCCACCATAAATAAGTAATCCTTTTTCATTATTTGTTATTGACCAGCGCTCTAATTCTTTATAAAAATCATATGAGTTTTTCCAGTTATCAACATTAAATAATACATTTGTTTCAATGGCATCACTTGTGCTTTGAGATTTTAATTTTTCAAAATCTTTATCATCTAATATAAAACCGCTAGTACCGTGTTGGCCTAATGTTAATTGTTTAAATATATCTCCTTGCTTTTCTAACATATATTTTTTATCATTTCCAATACCTGAAAGCGCCATATTTTTATATCTTTTTACTTTAAACATACCTTTATCGCTAGATACAATATAATACATACCTGGTGTAACATCTATCTTTTCATCATATAGCTTATTATAATCACTTTCTTTTATACATAGCTCAGGATTTACATAAACTCCATATCTATCTATTTCTTCTTGAGAGAAATTTTTAACTGCTGTTAAAAATTCTACCTCATTATAATCATTTATTTTTATATTATTATTATTAGCTATTTCATATATTACATCTTTTTCAACCAGGTTATTTTGATTTTGTGATTTTAATATTGAAAAATCAAATGGGGCCAACGTTTCTGCTATTTCATTTTTTCCTAATACATTCACAAATGAAAAACACATTGCAAATATTGTTATTGCTATTAATGTTGTTACTGTAAATAATGTAGATGTATATTGTTTACCTTTTAATTTTAATAAATTATAAAACATTATATTTTTATAGTAATTTTTATTATTAACTCCATTTACAAAATCTCCCATTGTTGTAAAACTTGCACAAACTAGATATAGTCCTATGATAATCATAAGAAAGAATACAAATTTAGCATTAGGTACTGAGTCAAATAGCATACCTCTCATATTTGAAGTTGCACTAAAAATTCCTATAGGAATTATAATTAGTCCTATAAATCCTAATTTATAGTTTCCAGCTTTTAAATCTTCTATATCCTCAGAAATTTTTAATATTTTCATTATATCTATTTTTTGTACATATTTAGAAGTTTTTTTACTTATAAACATAATAGTTATAGCTGAGAATATAGCTCCACCTACAAATCCAAGCCATCCTATCTTATAGGTTATTTGCATACTCTCAGAAATACTTGTTATAAAAATCCATACTATATATGTAAAAGGTAGTGCTAATATCATACCTAAAACAGATGATATTGGAAGGACATATTTTAATTCTTTTAATAATATATCTTTTAAATTATTTCTATTTATACCAAGAGACATAAATATACCTATTTCTTGTGATTTATATTTCATAAATAAAGAATGAGAGTATAGTATGAACATTAAACATGCTATTGAGAATGCCCCATAAATCGTATATGCTATCATTTGTGTACTTCCACCATCTACTATTACATCTGTTACTGTTGGGCTAAATATTAGTAGACCATAAGATGTAAATAACATAGTTCCTAAGACAAGACAAAATACTAGTATTTTATAATTATTTAAGTTTGATCTTACTAGTTTTTTACATATATCATTAAGCTTCATATGCTACACCATTTATACTCTTCATAAATACTAAGATTTCATTTAAAAATTCTCTTGGAGTACCCTTTCTAACTAGCTCCTTGACAATTTCACCATCTTTTAAAGCTATAACTCTGTCGCTATAGCTAGCTGCAAATGCATCATGTGTTACCATAAATATAGTTGCATCTAAATTTGTTTTAGCATCTATAAATGCTTCTATAATTGATATACTTGACTTTGAATCTAGGTTTCCAGTAGGTTCATCTGCTAGTAATACTAATGGTTTATTTGATAATGCTCTAGCCACGGCTGTTCTTTGTTTCTGTCCTCCTGATATCTCTGTTGGATATTTATTTTTAATATCTGAAATTCTAAATGACTCTAGCAATGTATCTGTTCTTTGTTGCATTTGTTCAATAGTTTTATTTGCTATTATTTGTGGTAGATAAATGTTTTCTAAAACTGTAAGTCCATTTATAAGCATAAAATCTTGAAATACAAATCCTAATTTATTTTGTCTTACATTTGCTAGATCGTCTTCATTTAGATTTAATATATTTTGGTTATCAAGCAATATCTCACCAGCATTTGCCTTTATAAATCCTGATATGCAGTTTAATAATGTAGTTTTTCCACTTCCTGATGGCCCCATAACTGAAACAAATTCACCTTTTTCAACATTTAAGGATACATTGTTTAAAGCTATATATTCCCCTCCTTTTGAGGAATATTTTTTTTTAATTTTTTGGTTTGCAACATGTGTACTCTCCTTTTATATTTTTATACTTTCACAAATTTTTTAATTAATATCCTAATTTTGAATATAGTTTAAATCAAATATTTGTCTGAACTTAGATATATTTAAAGTGTATTGTTTGAAATATTATATTTCAATAAATTAGTATGTATTGCATATATAGGGTATATTAGGTAATAAAGTTTTATTTTATATGATAAGACATTACCTCATTTAAATAACATTTAGATATTTATCTATAAAAAATTTTAAATTTATTGTAGCTATTAAATTTTTCTAAAAAAATAAAGAATCCCGTAATAATGGATTCTTTATTTATAAAGCATTTCACCTAATACAAATGCAAGCTTTGATTGTAACTCTTTATACTTAGATCTACTAACTGGTACTTCATGATCTTTAATTATAATAGTATTAGCTTTAATTTCATTTATAGCTTTTAAATTAACTAAATAACTATTATGACACCTAAAAAAGTTATAATTTAAAAGCTGCTTTTCCAATTTCTTTAAACTTATTTCAATCTGATACTCATTGTCTAATGTATATATAGTTACTATTTTTCTTATTACTTCTATATATAAAATTTCATTTATAGGTAAAACTAAAGTGTTTTTATTTGATTTTATCGATATCATATTGTTTTTACTTAAAATTTCAGATACACAATCTTTCAAATACTCACTTAGTAAATCATATTTTACAGGCTTTACTATATATCTAAATGCTTTTACTTCATATGCTTCATATACATAATCTTGCATAGAAGTTGTAAATATTATCTCTGTTTTTATATTTATATCTCTTATTTTCCTAGCTATATCCATTCCACTCTCATTTACTAAACATATATCTAAAAATAATATATCTACTTTTTTATCTATATTATCAAAAAATTCCTTACCAGAAGAGTAAATTGATAAATCATATTCTATATCTTCTTTTTGTAATATAGAATGAATATATTCACTTAATGTATCTTTATAAAATTTTTCATCTTCACAAATTGATATTGATAATGACATAATAACCCCCTGTTCTTTGTTGATTTATTATATAAAAAAGTAGGTATAAGCTATTGTCAAACTTAAATTCCCACTTTTTAATATAAAATATTATATTTTTTTATATTTTTTTATTCCTTGTGGTACTTTGGGCTGATGCACAGCAAAGTTTGAAGTAGTATTTGCAGATAAAAGTACAACTCCTAGTACTAAAATTCCCATATTTTTCAATATCATTGAGTATAATTTTTTCATTTCTATTTCCTCCTAATTTTTATATTTACCTAAAATTAACATTATAAATATTAAATATATAGCTGATGCAATATAAAATCCATATTCATATGTATTATTGTTTGTTAATAATAAGGTGATTAATATTGTATAAAAAATTACTAAACGTTTAACAATTTGCTTATATTTCTCTTTTTCCTTTGTACTTAATGGATTATTTCTATGCTCTTGAGGCGATAGTTTCGCTATTCCTATTGCACATAAAAGTACTATTGAAATTACTACTATGTTTGGAATTTTATGCATAAATATATTTAATGTACACACATTTATTAAATAAAGGCTTATAAATGTCATAAAACATTCCCTATAACTATCGGCATGATATCCTCCTGAAAATTGTCTTATTGGACAATAACATAACATAAATAATAGAGTATGAATAAATTTATCAAATATATTTCCTAAACATAATACAGTTATAAAATATAAAGTAGAGGCTATTAATGTTTCAAATCCATATTGATATACATCTCTTTCATCCTCTTTAATCTCATTATTGTAAATTAAAAAAGATGTTATATTTTGTGCACTTAACTTAACCATTTGAAATCACTCCCTTTTGGTATCTTATGCTTAAAATATAACATCTTTCTTTTTTCATCTCTATAATATATACACCAATGGTATTTATACAAACGTCAATGGTAAATTTTATATTATAGGTATATATATATTTATAATAAACTTATCTTCTGTATGCTCAATAGCAACTGTTCCATTATATTTTTCTACTGAATTTTTAATACTACTTATTCCTAAACCATGTACAAACTTGTCTTTTTTATCTGTAAATATTTTATTTGAACTTTCTAAAATATTGTTAACTTTAGAGTTTTCACATCTTATAACAAAAAATTTGTTTATAGTATTACAAACAATATTTATATTTCTATTGTTTGTATCTTCAATTTTAATATTTGCCTCTATTGCATTGTCTAAAATATTTGAGAATATACTACATATATCCATCATATCCATGAAATCTGAGTTCATAAATTTTATATCTGTATAAAAAGATATATTTTCTTTCCTACACACATCTCTTTTTTCACTAAGTATAATATCTACTATCATATTTCCAGCCGTATCTATAGATCCCCATTCATCTAATTCTTTTCTTAGGCTACTTACATAATCTTTAGATGATTTACCTTTGTCGTTCATATTTTCTATGCATACTAAGTGGTTATTCATATCATGATATAACTTCCTAATTTTTAGTTGTGCCTTTTGAAGCTCTAGATAATGCTTATATTGAGATTCTATTTTTTGCCTTATTATTTTATTTTCATTCTCTAATGTAGATTCTTTCATAACCTTTCCTATAATAAATATTAATGAAAAATTCGAAATTAATATTAATCCCATACATATTACTAATATTAGTCCTTTAAACTCTGCACTTTCTATAACTTCAAACAGTAGTGCTAATATAACCAATATACTTAAAATATTAGTTACAATAGGTAAAATTATTAGTAAGATTTCTTTTACTTTTAATGTTGGTTTTATATTAATACTTTTTATAGCGGGTACTACCAATACTAATAAAATTTTTGCCATCAACATTACTTCTAATCTACACCTGTTGTTTCCAAGTATTTCACTTACATCGTTTGTTTTATATATTAATGATATAATACTTATACTAAGACCATCTAATGCCACTAAAAACAACCAAAATACTGAACATACTATTAATACCTTATATAGCTTTTCATCAAAGTTATACAAGTACACCATAATACTAAAAAATATTCCTATACATAGCTTAATATTCATATCAAGATTAATAATTGTTAGTAGGGATATTATTATTACCCACATAGATATCATTAAATTTAGTTTTATTTTATTACTTTTAAGCTTACTAATTTCACTTATTATTATTTTAAATATTACACACTCAAAAATAGTAGATAATATAGTTATAAAACTCCAAAATAATTGTGACTCTAACATAATGTTCCACCCAAACTACAGGCTAATACCTGTTTAAATTTATTTATTCTATGCCTGCTTACTGGTACTTCTTCACCATTTACAATTGCTATATTAGCGTTTATATATTGTACATATTTCATATTTACTAAATAGCTTCTATGACATCTAAAAAAGTTATATTTATTCAACTCTTTTTCAGCACTGTTTATACTCATTTTTAATGTATATGTATCATCTATTGTATGTATTGTAATATCTCTTTGAAATACCTCTATATATGTTATATTATCTACAGGTATTTTATATATTTTTCCCTTGTCATTAACTATTAAATAATTCTCCCTCTTTGATATGATTTCATTTATACATGATAATAAGTGCTTTCTTAAATCCTCATCCTTAAATGGCTTTATTAAATATCTATATGCCCTAACTTCATATCCATCTTGTAAATAACTTAATACTCCTGTTGTAAAGATTATTTCTGGATAACTTTCAATCTCTCTTATTCTTCTTGCTACATCCATACCTGTTATTTTGTCCATCTCTATATCTAAAAAAAGATATCAACCTTCTCTGGATAGTTTTCGACTAATTCTTCTCCCCTAGTAAATTCTAAAATCTCTACTTCTTTGTTAATTTCTAAAAAAATTTTACTTATAAAGTTTGATAAATATTCTCTAAAAAAAGAATTATCTTCACAAATAACTATCTTAAACACCCTTTATTTCCCCCTCTAAAAAATAACCCCTCTTATCTTTAGCATTTTAATACTAAAGATAAGAGGGGTTTTGATGTATATATGTATGTTATTATGATAGTATTGATGTAAAAAATATATACTAATATTGTTCTCTTATAAATAGTATAAATATAAAAACTAGGAGTAAGCTACCAAACTTATCAAACTCCTAGTTTTTAATATTCTAGTTATATATATATTTTAACATACTATTACATATTATTCCATATTAGTATATATAGCCAAGTCTTCCTTATCTATTTAATTTACTTTATACCACATATATTTGATTTTATTAACTTCATTTCAATAATAATATAATTTTTATTTATATTACTCCTCTGCTAATACTAATTCAGGTTGAGGAGTTTCAGTGTACCATCCTCTCATCTTCATAGCATCTGCAATTCTCTTTATAGACATCATATATGCGGCTGTTCTCATATCTACTTCATATTCTTTTGCTAGATTCCATATTTCTTCAAATGCTTTTTTCATTAAGACACTTTGCTTACCTTGAACCTCTTCAAATGTCCAGTTATATCTATTTAAATTTTGAACCCACTCAAAATAAGATACTGTAACTCCTCCACTATTAGCTAATATATCTGGTACTACAGTTATTCCATTTTTAAAGAATACTTCATCTGCTTCTGGAGTTGTAGGTCCATTTGCACCTTCACTTATTATCTTAGCTTTTATATCTTCTGCATTTTTAGAAGTTAATTGATTCTCTAGGGCACAAGGCATTAATATATCAACATCCATAGTAAGTATATTTGCATCAGTAGGTTTTGCACCTTTAAATCCTTTTATTCCTCTATGAATTTTATTATATGCCATTAATGATTTCATATCTATACCATTTTCATTATATATAGTTCCTGTATGGTCTCCTACTGCAACTACTTTTGCACCAGCTTCTTCTATGTATACTCCTGCAAAACTTCCAACATTTCCGAAACCTTGAAGTGCTACTGTTACGTTATTTAAATTTATATCTAATTTTTTAGCAGCTTCCATAGCCATTATAGCAACACCATATCCTGTTGCTTCTGTTCTAGCTAAAGAGCCATAAAAATCTACTGGCTTACCTGTAAATACTCCTGGTTGGAAGTTTCCTGTAACTTGAGCATATTCATCCACCATCCAAGACATTATTTGTCCATTTGTGTTAACATCTGGAGCTGGTATATCTTCTTTTTCACCTATGATTGGAGCTATAGCTTTTGCAAATCCTCTAGATATTCTTTCTAATTCAGCTTCTGAATAGTCTCTTGGGTCTATAGCCATTCCACCTTTTCCACCGCCATAAGGTATCCCTACTACAGAACACTTAAATGTCATCCAAGTTGATAAAGCTTTTACCTCATCCATACATACAGCTGGATGGAATCTCAGACCACCTTTAAATGGTCCACATGCATTATTGTGCTGAGATCTATATCCTGTGAAAGATTTAGTAGTTCCATCATCCATTTTAACCGGGAATGATACTTCCATAACTCTCATCGGATTTTTTAAAATTTCATAAACTGCTGGGTCTGCTCCTAATTTGTCACATGCGTTTTTCACCTGTAATCTCGCAATTTCAAAAACGTTTAATGTTTTTTCAGCCATTTTAAGCCCCCCTAAAAATACTATATACTCTCCTAAGAAAACTTTTTCCCAAGGTTACAACATGATTGTAGCACAGTTCATTTTAGTTTTGTAATATTTAAATTGTTTATTTTTTAACGCCTCAATATTTAAATTTTCTTTAATTTATTAATATAAATATCTACTTTTTTAGTGTTAATAGAAGTAATTTTTTCTACATTTTCTTTTATACTTTTTTGTAATTTATAACTATCCTTTATAGCAGCTAAATCGTTTATATTAATACTTATATAAACGTTTATACCATTTCTTAAATTATTTATATTTACTTTATTTATTTTTTCTATTTTATCAAATTTATTTATTTCATTAATTATAATTTGTTCTATAACAACAGGGCTTATAAAGAATTTCCCCCTATAACTAAATGTTGGCCTTATTATAGTTTTTTCTATTATCTCTTCGACTTTACTGTTTCTTTTAAAGAATTTTTTCTTTAGAGAGTTTATGCTAAGACCACTTGCTATTGGTTTTATTTCCATAGTTGGAACTGGTATTATATGTTTCCCTTTTCTTCTATATTCTCTTGCTAATTCGATTTCTTTATCTGTACTTATATCCTTTATATTTATATATTTATTTATTGATTCAAGTTCTAGCCTATCAGCAATCTGATTTACCATTTTATTTGAAGTCCCGAGTATTAATATATTGTTTACTTTCTCCTCTTTTATTTTTTCTTTTACAGATTGCCTATGGTCATTATTATTAAATACAGCTCTTCTTACAGCTTCCATTACTGTTTTTGCTTGCTTCGCTGATACTCCTGCTATTATCTTGTTTTTATGTATAAGTAATCCATCATCTATTATATAATCAATTTCATTTTCAAATGCTAATTCTAAAGCTTTGTAACTTTTTCCTGTTCCACTTGAGCCTACTAATGCATATACTCTCATAATTTTATCCTTCCATATAAAGATTAGCTTATTTTAAAATTAAATAAGGCTATAGATTAAATCTATAGCCTTATTATTATATATTATAACAGAACTCTCCATTATCTTTAAGAGATAAAAAGTCTGCATATCCTATATCAAATATTCTTTCTTCTAAATCTTCTACTTCTATTTTATCTTTTATAAGCTGAGTTAATGCTCCTATATATGAAATATCACCTTGAGCAATAACCCCATAAATAACATTATCTTTATATATAAATCTTCTATATGAATCTTCACAACATCTAGTAACTACCTTATAACTATCATCAGGTGGATTTATTATTCCTAAAGATACAGTAGATATGCCCATAAAATTCATGCTATTTTTAAAAGAAAAACTATCTCCTATTTCTCTCTCTACTCCTAACATATTATATGCTGCTGTAATTCCTTGCTTTACGGCTATTGGCCATATTGAATTTTTACCTACAACATCACCAGCTGCATAAACATCCCTTTGAGATGTCTCACATTTTTCATTTATTACTATACCCCTATCATAATCTATTTTTGTAGTATCTATAAAATTAACATTCGGTTTTACACCTGTTGCCATTACAATCATATCAGCTTCTATTATATTACCATTTTCTAATTCTAATCCTATTACATCATTATTTTCATTTATAATAATCTCTTTAATTCCAAAATCTTGATAAAGTTTAGCTCCATTTTCTATAAATTTATTTTCATAGCTCCTAGCCGAATGTTCATCTAATTGTTTATTTAATATATATTTTGATGTATTTACTAGTGATACTTCTAAATTTTTATAACCCATAAGGCCATTAAGTGCATCTATACCAACTAAACCTGCACCTATTACTATAGCTTTTTTAGAAATTTCAGCTTTTTCTTTTATTTTATATACATCATCAATATCCCTTAATGGGTATACAAAATTAGCATCTCTTAGATTCTTTATTGGAGGTATAAATGCAGATGCACCTGTTGCTATTAATAACTTATCATATTCTATCTCTCTATCCTCTAGCTTTACTAATTTCAAATCAAAATCTATTGATTTTACAGGTCTGTTTTTTATCCAATTTATATGAGTATTTTTTATAAAATTTTCCTCTACAAAATTAATATCTTCAACTGTTTTATGACCTGATATTACATGATGTAACATGCAACGAGAATAAGTTTTTTCATCCTTAGATATAATCACAACATTTGAGTTTGGTTCTAATTCTTTTAAGGTTTTAGCTGAATTTATTCCTGCTGCACTAGCACCTAATATTACATAATTTTTAATTGTACTTAGCATGATGGTACCTCCTCTTGTATTTCTATTGCTCCTGTTGGGCAATTTGCTACACATCTAGGAGTTTCTTCATCCTTACATAAATCGCACTTTAATATTATCTGTTTAGTTCTATCATCAGGCTTTAATACTCCATATGGACATGCCATTACACACATATAGCAAGATCCACATTTTTTCTCATCATATGAAACTATTCCACTTTCTTTATCTTTAACCATAGCTCCACTCATACAAGTTAAAACGCACTCTGGTTCATCGCAATGTCTACAAATTATTGGAACTGGTCTATTTTCTTTATCAAGCTCAATGTGTACCATGCTATCATTATCAATATTTTCTAAATCAAGAGTATAAATATCACTATCTTTATTATGTTTTAACATACATGCTAATACGCAGTTTTTACATCCGCTGCATAACTCTTTATTTATTAAAATTCTATGCATAACATTCCACTTCCTTTAACCCAAGTTTTTTTCTTCTGTCTACAATTATTTCTTCTAATTGATTTGCTGAAGATACTGGATCTGGATTTACAATAACATGTCCTCCTGTTAATTCTTTTAATTTCTCTGTTAATACCTCTGTTACTAATTTTCCGCCTGTTATAAATGGAGGCAATGCTAAGTGAAGTGGTAATCCCAATGCTAAACCAAATGCACCATCAGCTAATGCTTGCTCTTCTAACCATTGAGGAGCTGATAATACAAGTGGTAATTGCGGTAAATCTATATCTAATTCTGCTGCCAACTCTGTTGCTACTATTTCAAGCCTACCTATAGCTAAACATGGTCCAAAGTTTAGCACTGGAGGTATATTTAAAGTCTTACATACTTCTTTTAAATTTTCTCCTGCTAATTCTTCTGATCCTGGAGACATAAGTCCTACATTTTCAAGACCTCCTGTTGAACATCCTGCTGATAAAACTAATATATCTTTTTTAATTAACTCTTTTGTTAATTCTACTGTTGCTATATCATGACCACCTGCCGTCATGTTTGAACATCCAACTACTGCCGCTATACCCTTTATTTTTCCACTAGCTATTAACTCTATTAATGGCTTCCATGAATTTCCTAAAAATTCTTTTAAGTTCTTTTCACTTACACCTGTAAGAGATTTTTCATACCCATGATTACTAGGTACATCTATTTCTACTGAGCTTCTTCTTTCCTTATATGAATCTAGTGCTTTGCTTATTAATTGTTCACTTATGTTTTCTACATTGTCTCTATCAAATGGTAAGTATTCTGCATTTACCTTTTTAGCTACATCATCTAGACATACCATTTTTA
Source organism: Clostridium sp. CCUG 7971 (assembly GCF_017590215.1). Lineage (GTDB taxonomy): Bacteria > Bacillota > Clostridia > Peptostreptococcales > Peptostreptococcaceae > Faecalimicrobium. Next base: position 12,087 of record NZ_JAFFPK010000032.1, on the reverse strand, counting down.
CTTTATATTTATCTGCTATAGGCTCAAGTCCTGGTATTGTACAGTTAAATTCTGATACAACCATATCTATCGCTCCAGTTGATAAAACAACTTCACTAGTAAAGTTATTTCCTGCATGACCTGCAAATACTTCTTGGTAATGCTCTCCTCTTAATTGTAAATCTTGCCCTACACAAGTACATCCTACTAATCTAAATCCTTTAGCACCTACTTCTTGAGCTAAAGCTACTACTTCTTTCTCTTTTAATTTATCTTGGAAGTGTGAGAATGTTGAGTGTTGGTGTCCTGTTATCATTATGTTTATATAATCTTTATCTATTACATTAAATCCTACCGGAGCCATTCTTATAACTGGTTCTCCTAACATAACATCATTTAAAAGGTTTGTTAATGTAAGACCATATAATCCTGTTGATATACCTAGGTTTAAACAGTTAACTAGCATGTCTACCGGATCACTATTTAGATTTGTTGATGATTTAACTATTGCATCAAATACTTCTGACTTAGCTCCTCCAGGCATTATTCCTAATTCTTTCCATTTCTTAATCCTTGGCGGATATGCTATTTTTTCAACAAGTTCCATCTTGTCATCTCTTGATTTGTATAAGTCATTTATAACTTTATTAGCTACTTCTATACATTTTTTATGATTATCACTCTCTTTTATTTCAAAAATTTCTGCTAAATGATTTAGTGCATTTTCTCCCTTTATAATACCTTCAGTTTCCCCTAAGTGTTTTAAGTTTCTAGCTGTATTTTCTACTACATGTAAATAACAAGCTGAACCTGATGCAACTGCTCTTAAAAAATTTCTTGCAACTATTGTATCTGCATCTGCTCCACATATTCCCCTTGGTGATTTTGGTGTCACCCTACATGGCCCATTTGCACATAATCTACAACATACTCCTTGAAGTCCAAATCCACATTTGATTTTTTGGTCTTCAGTTCTATGAAATGCGGTTTCAACATTTTTAGATGCAACAAAACTTTCTAACTTCTTATCTGCACTTTCACACATTTTACAAGTATTACAAGACATGGTTATTCCCCCTAAAGTTTTTATTATTTAGTTTTTGTTTAGAAAATAGAAATTGATTTGACTTGATGTGATTTTATGTAATGTTTATTTGACTATTTTTTAACTAACTTTACTTTATTATATACCACTCATTCAATTTTTTTAAACATTTTTATTTGATTTTTTTCCATTATTTTTTATAATTCATATTTTCCATAAATCGTTAAATTTCAACAATGTATACTAAGTACAATATACATTTATAATATTTAATTTATACTTTAAATTTTACTTTGTTATTTATTTTGAATGATAATTTATTTATGGATAAATAAGCATTATTGTTTTCGTTAAATAAATATCAAACAATAATGCTTATTGTATAATTAATTTAATTGTTATCTTATGGAAGTTTTGTTATAATTATTATGAATAAAACTTGTATATAAGGGAGGATTTTGAGATGGCTTACATAATAAATGATGCTTGCATAAGCTGTGGTGCTTGTGAAGCTGAATGTCCAGTTGAATGTATATCTGCAGGAGATGACAAATACGTTATAGGTGCAGATTCTTGCATCGAATGTGGTGCTTGCGCAGGAGTTTGTCCTGTTGATGCTCCTCAACCAGAATAATAAATAATAAAAAAGCTACTATAGTAGATATCTACTTACAGTAGCTTTTTTTATTATTTAGTTTCTTTCATTAAATAAGATAAAGTAAATAAACTTTCTGTTAAGTTTACATTTTCAACAATAACATCATTTGGAACTTCTAAATCTATCGGTGCAAAATTCCAAACTCCTTTTATGCCTACGTTTACTAATCTATTTACAATTTCTTGAGCTCCGTTTTTAGGTATACATAATATTGCTATATCTATTTCATTTTCTTTAACTACAGATTCTATCTCTTGAGAATCTAATATTTCGAAATCTCTTATTTTTAATCCTATCATTCTAGGGTTTGCATCAAATAAGGCTTTTATTTCAAATCCAGCTTTTCTGAATCCCGAATAATTAGCTATAGCTTGTCCTAAGTTACCTGCTCCTATAAGGATTGCATTATATTTCTTATCTAATCCTAAGATTTTACCTATTTCATTATAAAGTGCTTCTACATTATATCCATATCCCTGTTGACCAAATCCGCCGAAGTTATTTAAATCTTGTCTTATTTGAGATGCTGTAAATCCGATTATATCACTTAATTCTTTTGATGATATCCTTTGTATGTCTTTATCTAATAGATCTCCTAAGTATCTATGATACTTCGGTAGTCTTCTTATTACTGCCATTGATATATTTTTAGTACCCACTTTTTTCACCTCCTATGTTGTTAAGTATTTATTTTTCCCATAGTATTTTATCGCATTTTCCAAAACATAATGCAATATCCTTGATTATATTATATCAAAACATTATAATTTTAGATAGTTCAAGGAGGTATAAATTTATGATTGTTTTGTCATGTAATAACTTAAATAAAAGTTTTGGAATAGATTCTATATTAGAAAATGTAAGCTTTACTGTAAATGAAAATGATAAGATTGGTATAATTGGAGTAAATGGTACTGGAAAAACAACATTATTCAAAGTTATATCAGGTATTTATGGTTACGATAGTGGTGATATATATACTTCTAAGGATTGCGAAATAGGATACTTAGAACAAAATACAAATTTCCACTCTGAAAATACAATCCTTGAAGAAGTTTTAGAAGTCTTCAAGGATTTAATGGATATGGAAAACTACCTAAGAGATTTAGAACATCAAATTGCGAAAGAAAGTTCTAATTCAAATTCTGATAAACTTGAAAAACTTATGAATGAGTATTCTCATAAATTAGAATTATTTTCTGATTTAAATGGATATGGTTATAAGTCTGAAGCTAAAGGTGTATTAAAAGGCTTAGGATTTAATGATACTGATATGGACAAACCTATTAGTATACTTTCTGGTGGTGAAAAAACTAGAGTTCTTTTGGGGAAATTACTTTTAAAAAAACCTACTCTTCTTCTGCTAGATGAGCCTACCAACCATTTAGATTCAGAAGCAATTGAATGGTTAGAAGTTTTCTTAAAACAATATAAAGGTACTGTTATATTAATATCACATGATAGATATTTCTTAGATCAAGTTGTAAATAGAATTTTTGAAATTCATAACAAAAAACTTAAAACTTATAATGGAAATTATTCTAAATTTATTGAGTTATCAAAAACAGAAAAAGAATTAGAACAAAAAAAATATGAAGACCAACAAAAAGACATAAAAAAGCAAGAAGAATCAATTGAAAGATTAAAGGCTTATGGTAGAGAAAAACATTTAAAAAGAGCTCGAAGTAAAGAAAAAGCTTTAGATAAAGTGGATGTACTTGATAGACCTGAAGCTTATAGAAAAAAAGCTCGGATAGAGTTTAATCCAACTGTAACTAGCGGAAATGATGTATTACAAATAAGAGATGTTTCTATGGGTTATGGCGAAAGAATTTTATTTAAGAATTTAAACTTAGATATATATAGAGAAGAAAAAGTAGCTCTTATTGGCGCTAACGGTATAGGTAAATCAACATTATTTAAAATAATAATGAATGAATTAGTGCCTTTATCTGGAGATATAAAGTTTGGTACAAATGTTAATGTATCATACTTCCACCAAGAACAAAAAACACTTAATTTAGATAATACTATAATAGATGAAATCTGGGAAAATAACACTCATTTAACTCAAACAACTTTAAGAAGTATGCTTGGTGCATTTTTATTTGAAGGTGAAGAAGTATTCAAAAAAATCTCTACATTAAGTGGTGGAGAAAGGGCTAGAGTTGCCATACTTAAACTTATACTTTCAAATGCAAACTTCTTATTACTAGATGAGCCTACTAACCACTTAGATATAGACTCTAAAGAAGTTCTTGAAGAAGCTTTATCTGGATACACAGGTACAATATTTACAATATCTCATGATAGATATTTCTTAAATACCGTTGTAGATAAAGTGTTAGTTTTAGATGAAAATGGAATAACTGAGTACCTTGGTAACTATGATTATTATATTGAAAAGAAAAAACAAGTTCAAGAAATGAATGTAGCTGAAGTAAAAGAGGAAAAAACTAAAACTCAACTTAAAGATGAAAAACGTAAAGAAAGAGAACAAAGAGAACTAGAGAAAAAAATAGGGTAAAACGACAAAATATAGAAAAAGAAATTGAAGAAACTGAGTTGAAAATAGAAGAATTAGATATTCTCTTATGTCAAGAAGAAGTGTATTCTAACCCTGAAAAATCTAAAAAAGTTAGCCAAGAAAAAATAAATTCAGAAAATAAATTAGCTAATCTTTATGATGAGTGGGAAACATTAATGTAGTGTATAAATAAAATAATAATATCTAAAACCATTCTTTATTGGAATGGTTTTTATATTGATAAATATATAGTTACATTATTAATATCTTATGGTATTATTTATATCATAAAATTTATATAACGAGGTGATTATTTGGAAGGAACATTATCTTTAAAAGATGAAAATAAGAGATTTTACAAAGTACTTATATCTTTATGTATACCTATTATTATTCAAAATCTTATTTCTACTTCTGTTAACGTAATCGATACTGTTATGATTAGTAGCTTAGGAGAAACATCAGTTGCATCAATCGGTGTGGCAAATCAATTTTTCTTTTTATTTAACATGTCATTAAGCGGAATTACTGGAGGTGCAGGAGTTTTTATATCTCAGTTTTTCGGAAAAAATGATGTAAATAATATAAGAAAGGTAACAGGGTTTAGTACCATTTTAGCTATTATTCTTAGTTTAGTATTTTTAATACCTGCTTTAATAATACCTACTAAAATAATAAATATATTCTCTTACGATCCAGAAGTTGTTAAACAATGTATCGAATATTTTTCTATAGTAGTATTTTGTTACCCTATGATAGCAATTAGTACTGTTTTTAGTATGGGATCAAGAGGTGTTAGAAACCCTAAGCTTGGTATGTTTTGTAGTGCTATAGCTTTATGCGTAAATATAGTTTTAAATTATGGTCTTATATTTGGAAATCTTGGTCTTCCTGCACTAGGTGTTAAAGGTGCAGCACTTGCAACTGTTATAGCTAGAATAATAGAATTAATTTTAATAATTGGTTATGTATATTTTTTAAAGAAAGATTATATCTTAAGATTTGGAATAGACAATTTAAAAAGCTTAAACTCTGAATTTATTAATTCACTTTTAGCTAAAAGTTTACCGATATTTTTAAATGATTCTTTATGGGCAGTTGGAACTGTACTATACTCAGTCGCATATTCAAAAGCTGGAACTTCAGCTATTGCTGCAAGTCAAATTGCTACTAGTACAGGTAATTTCTTTATAATGACAGCTGTTTGCATAGCAAACGGTGCAGCTATAATGCTTGGAAACGAACTTGGTGCAGATTATATAAATAGAGCAATAACTTACGCTAAAAAGTTCTCTATTTTAGTATTCTTAGCAGGTTTAATATTTGGAGGACTTTTAATTTTAAATATACCAATACTATTAAAGGTATTTACAGTATCTAATAATCTTGCTCCAGATATAACTAAAATCTTTATTATTATGGGTGTATTAATGGCTCTTAAATCTTTTAACGTATTACTTGTTATAGGTATACTTAGAAGTGGTGGAGATACAAAGTATGCATTATTCCTAGAACTAGGATGTATGTGGCTAGTATCAATTCCTTTAACATTTATAGCAGCTTTAAAGGGTGCTCCAATATATGTATTAGTTCTTCTTACTTACAGTGAAGAATTAGTTAAGTTTATATTTGGAATGCCAAGAGCTTTATCTAAAAAATGGGCAACAAATATTGTAAAAGAAATAGATTAATAAAAAAAGAGTATTTCTAAAAATTTAGAAATACTCTTTTTTATATTGCATATAAATAAATTTTTAGCAACAGATATATCGTTGGCGATATGAGCAAAGCGAATTTTATCTTTGCCCTATTTTTAAATTTGGAACTGCATTTAAACTCATATCATCAACTCTACCTTTAATAAAGTTGTAATATCCTGCACATCCTATCATCGCAGCATTATCTGTACATAATACTAATGGTGGATATTTTATATCTATATTATTTTCTTTTCCTAATTGTGTAATTTTTTCTCTAAGAGCTGAATTACAAGCAACTCCACCTGCAAGAGTTATTGTGTCATACCCTTTTTCTTTAGCTGCCTTTATAGCTTTTTTAGATAATACTTCAACTACTGCTTCCTGGAATGATGCACAAACATCTTCTACAACTATTTCTTCTTTTTTCATTTTCTTAGCATTTAAGTAATTTAAAACTGCTGACTTTAATCCACTAAAACTAAAGTCATATCCTTCATCTAGATAAGCTCTTGGGAAATCTATAGCCTTTTTATTACCTTCTTTAGCTAACCTATCTACAATAGGTCCACCTGGATATCCTAATCCCATAGCTCTAGCTATTTTATCAAATGCTTCTCCAGATGCATCATCTCTAGTTCTTCCTAATATTTCATATTCTCCATAATCCTTAACCTCAACTAAATGAGTATGGCCTCCAGATACTATTAATGTTATAAATGGTGGTTTTAAATCTTTATGTTCTATATAGTTAGCACTAACATGACCCTCTATATGGTTAACACCTACTAATGGCTTATTTAAAGTAAATGCAAGAGCCTTTGCATGAGATAATCCTACTAATAACGCTCCAACTAATCCTGGTCCATAAGTTACTGCTATATGGTCTATCTCATTTAAAGTTATATTTGCTTTATCTAAAGCTTCTTGTAAAACTATATCTATATTTTCTATATGTTTTCTTGATGCAACTTCTGGTACTACTCCACCAAATTTTTTATGTAAATCTATTTGAGTGTTAATTATATTTGATAGTACTTCTCTACCGTTTTTAAGTACTGCAACAGATGTCTCGTCACAGCTACTCTCTACAGCTAATGTTATTATATCTTTCACACTTACACCGCCTTTACGTCATTCCACATTATCATAGCATCTTCTTTATTATCACTATAATATTCTTTTCTAATTCCCGCTAATTTGAATCCATATTTTTTATATAAATTTTGAGCAACTATATTAGAAACTCTAACTTCTAAAGTCATTGATACTATATTATTTTCTTTGCATAATTTAACTAATTCTTTTACTAGTTCATCACCAATTTTTCTTCCTCTATAGTCACTATGAACTGCAACGTTAGTGATATGACCTTCATCCATAACAAACCATATTCCTACATACCCTACAACTTTACCATCAATCTTTGCTACAAGGTATCTTGCTACATCATTTTTTAATTCTTTGCTAAATGCATCTTTAGACCAATAATGTTCAAAACAGTTTTTTTCTACTTCAAAAACTCCATCTATATCTTTAGATGTCATCATTTCTATAACTAGATTATTTTCCATCATTTAACCTCTTCATTTTCTCATCGTATTGAACTTCTGCTTGAGATTTTCTAATATATACAGGGTTTATATTGTAACAATCATAAACATCTATATTTTTATTGTATTTATTAATAGCTACAGCACATAAGCTACTTGCCTTACTTACATTATGAGATGGAGCTGCTATATGTATATTTTCTATGTCCTTTATCTTATATTCATACTTATAAACTGCTTCTCCAACCATAATCCAATCTTCCTTAGAGTTTTTTAACTCTTCTATTAAATCATCTATTTCAACTACATCTATATTTTTTAATTCTACTACTTCATTATTTTCAAATTTATATTGCCCGCTATATACCTGTGTTCTTTGTGCATCTAGTATTGAACATATTTTTTTATCACAAAGATTCATATTTGCCGCTAATAGTTCTAATGAATTAACTCCTACTATAGGTAAGTTATTTACATGAGCAATAGCTTTTGCAGTTGCCATGCTTATTCTTAGTCCTGTAAATGATCCTGGACCTTCACAAACTGCAATTAAATCCATTTCATTAACATCTAAATCACTTATTTTAAGCATATTTTCTATCATTATCATAAGTTTTTGTGAATGAGTTTTCTTTGTATTTACAGTATACTCACATATTAATTTGTTATCTTCTATAACAGCTACACTTGTAGCCATTGAAGATGTATCTATTCCTAAAATCTTCATTATTTAGTCAGCTCCTCAACTAGTTTTTCATATCTTTTTCCAACTGGATTTAATATAATCTCTCTAGACATATCTTTATACCTTAATTCTATATGTAAATATTCATCTGGAAGTATGTCTTCTATTAAATTAGCCCATTCAATTATACACACACCTTCTCCATTTATATATTCATCATATCCGATATCATACATTTCATCACTACTACCTATTCTATATACATCAAAATGGTATAGAGGCATTTTACCTTCATATTCATTTACTATTGTAAATGTTGGGCTAGTTATATAATCATCAACTTCTAAAGCTTTTGCTAAACTTTGAGTCATAGTAGTTTTTCCTGCACCTAAGTCTCCAATTAAACATATTACACTTCCCGGCTGTAATAATGTTCCTAGCTTATATCCAATTTCTTTTGTTTTTTCTTCATTTTCTAGATATATATTAACCATATTTTCATCTCCGTTATATTTTGTGTATATCACAAATTATCGTTTTATAATTATCAACTAGATATTATTATAGTATAACCATCTATTATTATAAAGTCTTTATATATATAATATTATCTAATATTGTTGACTTATTAGATAAATACTATAATTTACATTATATAAAAATAGCATGAACCTAATTAAGTTTTGGCCCATGCTACTTAAAGTATATTATATTTTTATTGCTTAATGTATTTTATCAATTATCGGTAAAGTAATTATAAATTCACTACCTTGATTTACTTTACTTTTTACATCTATCTTCCCTTTATGCAAATCAACTATTGATTTTACAATCGTAAGGCCAACACCTATACCTCCAGTATGTTTACTTCTTGATTCATCGACTCTATAAAATCTTTCGAATATATAATTTAAACTTTCTTTAGGTATCCCAATTCCATCATCTTTAAAATGTATTTTTATATGATTATCTTTTTTATATAGTCTTAAATATATATTTCCATTTTCGTTAGTATACCTAATAGCATTAGATAATAAATTTACTATTAACTGAGATATTTTTTCTCTATCTAAATACGTATTTATATCTTCTAACTCAAATTTTATATTTATATTTTTTTCTAACGCTTTTCCTTGATTATTATAAACTATATTTTTTATAAGTTGATTTAAATTGACTTCACTTAAATTTAGTTTACTTTTATCGCTATCAAACTTTGCTAAATTTTTTAACTGATTTACTAAGCTCGTAAGCCTTATTACTTCTTCATTAACGCTATTTAATCTTTCAGGGCTCGGTTCCCATACACCATCTATTATTGCTTCTAGATGAGTTTGAATACTTGTAAGAGGTGTTCTAAGCTCGTGAGAAATATCAGTAGTTAATCTTTTTCTCAGTTTTTCTTGTTCATCTAGTTTAAGTGCTAATTCATTTATCGATTTTATAAGATTATCTATTTCAACTATATTACTTTCATAATCTAGTTTGCAATCATAACCGCCCTCTCCTATTGTATCTGCCATATTAGATACGACTTCGATAGGCTTTGATATATTATTTGATATTATAATTGCTATTATTACTGTAACTATTGTAGTTATAATTGCTATTAATATAACTACTTTATTTATTTCCTTTAAAAAATCTACTTCTTCATCCATATAATAAAAAGATCCATAAGAACCAACATTTATGTGACCTATATATTCTCCACTTTCATTTTTTAATTTAAAAGTTTCATCTTTATATTCTCCACTCCATTTGGGATACATATTGTGCATATTACTTTCTATGTTATTCATAGTTTGATGACATAATTTATTATTATACTCAAATGCACTCCAAGCTAAATTATTGCTATTGTCGTATAGCTCTATAAATCTACCTTTCGATATAGCATTTTTACCAATTTCATTTACATTATATAAGTTCCATTCACCATTTTTATATTCCGATTGTATTGAATCTATTAAATTTGAAATTTCTTTTTCATTATTTTTAGATATATATATCGCAAACTTTTCTTTAAATACGCTATTTATTGCTACTCCAATGCTTATTACGACTAATAAAATAACTGATACTAATGAAATAATTAATCTTTTATTAAGGTTTAGTTTCTTATTTTTATAGTCCAAATTTATATCCTACCCCATATAGAGTTTGTATAATTTTAGGTTTCTTTGTATCCAGTTCTATTTTCTGTCGTAAGTTTTTTATATGTGCATCTATAATTCTATCCATTTTTTCATAGTATTCTTCTACTGCTAATTCTAATAGTCTTTCTCTATCAAATATTTTTTTGGATTTTTAGCTAAAGTCAAAATAATTTTATATTCTGTATTAGTTAAGTATACTTCCTCTCCTCTTACTTTAACCTGATGCGATAATGTATTTATTTCAAGCTCACTCTCAAATTTTAATATATCTTTATTTTCTACATCTAACTTCCTAAAAACAGCCTTTACTCTTAAAACCAGCTCTTTAACATTAAATGGCTTACATACATAATCATCGCATCCTATATTAAATCCATCTATTACATCTTCATCTTCTGTTTTAGCCGTTAACATTATTATGTGAACCATAGACTCTTTTCTTATTATTTCACATATTTCTTCTCCACTTATATCTGGTAACATCCTGTCTAATATTATTAAATCAAATTCATTTTCCTTAAAATAATTAATAGCATGTATTCCTGTATTTGCAACCTTACAATTATATCCTTCTTTATCTAAATATGCCTTTATAACCTGCGTTATTTTCTCTTCATCATCTACTATTAATATGTTAAACATATTTAAACCTCCCTTATGATGTATATTTTTAATTTTATATAAAATATATACCACACAATTATACATTTTTTATGAAGTATTTTAAAATCTGTTTATCTTCATATTTTAAATTTATACTATGGTGTAAAAATTTAATTAATGGAGTGATGTTTTGAGTAAAATTACTAAATCATTTAATGTTTATGGCATGCACTGCAAATCATGTGAGTCTTCTATTAATCATGAATTGGAAAATTTAGATGGCATATTAAATGTTATAGCAAACCATAATAAATCTAATGTAATTGTTACATATGAAAATAGCTTATGTTAATGATAAAAAAATTAAAACTGCTATTAAAAAAGCTAGTTATTCTACTTCAAGTAATGCTGTTAAAGGAAATCTCCCTGTAAAACTAACAATAAAAGTGAATGAGTTAACTAGTTGTAATTCAACTATGTATTTTCCTGATTAATATGTCGACTTAAGTAAAGGTGATGTAATTGCAGAAATAAATCCTAATGGTAAAGATATTTCTTTTACATGTTGGATGGGTATGCTTAGAAATAAAATAAATGTTGTTAAATAAAAAAGTTTAGGCTATTTAGCCTAAACTTTTTTATTAATTATAATTACAACAATTTGCTGGATTCATATATTGAGGTCTATTGTTTGAATTTTGTGTGTTTGAATTATACTCGTTATTATCTATTTGCTCATATTGATTCTTTTCTTTATTTAATACTTTAAATGTAGCTTCATTTTGAACTGCATTGTTTAAGTTTACATCTGAAATATTTTGACTCTTTTCATTTGCAAATGATGTAATTCCCATTGCTCCTATTACTAAACCTAATCCTAATGTACATATTAGCTTCTTTTTCATAAAATTCACTTCCCTTTTTAAAATTTTATTTCTATATGTAGAATATCGTAAAATTATGAATAAAATATGAATATTGGCTTTCATATTTTATTCACACTTTTTAAGTATCATTGGCTTATCAAATTTATGGAGGTTAATTAAAATGAATAAAGAAACTAAGAGAAATTTAAAGCGTTTTTTACCATTATCTTTATGTTGTATAATCCCTATATTATTAATCTTAATAGTCCCTACAATAAGCTTATACTCTTCTAAAGCTGCTCTAGAGCTATCATT
>NZ_JAFFPK010000031.1 GCF_017590215.1 Clostridium sp. CCUG 7971 | reverse complement strand
GGTATATACCTAATCCTTTTATACTATCTCAAGAGAAACTTTAACTTTTTCTCTATTTGCAGCAGATTTTACGACAGTTCTTATAGCTTTAGCTATTCTGCCTTGCTTTCCGATAACCTTCCCCATATCATCTTGAGAAACTTTAAGTTTTAAGATTATTTCATCATTTTCTTTAGTCTCTTCAACTACTACAGATTCAGGATCATCGACTAGAGCCTTAGCTATATCTAACACTAGCTCTTTCATATACTCATCTCCTAATTAAATTATTATTTTTTAGAAGCTTCGAATTTTTCCATTACTCCGTTGTTAACTAATAAAGTTTTAACAGTATCAGTTGGTTGAGCACCGTTTGATAACCACTTTACAGCTTTCTCGTCGTTTATTTTAACTTGCTTTGGTTGAGAAATTGGATTGTAGAATCCTATTTCTTCTATGAATTTTCCATCTCTTGGAGATCTTGAATCAGCTACTACTATTCTGTAGAAAGGCTTCTTGTTTGATCCCATTCTTTTTAATCTTATTTTAACTGCCATTACAGTCACCTCCGAAAATTTTTTTGTCTATTATTTATTTAAAGAAAGGAAGTCCGGCAAAACCGCCCCTTTTCTTCATACTTTTTTGTGAGCCTGTAAACATCTTCATCATTTTCTTCATCTCGTTGAATTGTTTTATCAGCCTGTTTACATCTTGAACACTACATCCACTACCCCTAGCTATTCTTTTCTTTCTAGAAGCATTTAATATACTTGGATTTCTTCTTTCTTCTACTGTCATAGATTGTACAATGGCTTTAGTTCTTTTCATTTCCTTACCATTTAAATCTACATCACCAAGTTGGTCTTTGATATTTCCCATACCAGGCATCATACCTAGTATCTTATCCAGAGGACCCATATTTTGTATTTGTTCCATTTGTTGTAGGAAATCTTCAAAATCAAGATCTTGTTTCTTAATTTTTTGTTCTAATTCCCTAGCTTTATCTAAGTCCATATTTTCTTGAGCTTTTTCTATTAAGCTTAGGATATCTCCCATACCTAATATTCTAGATGCCATTCTATCTGGATGGAATGGTTCTAAATCATCTAGCTTTTCACCCATACCTATAAACTTTATAGGTTTTTGTGTTACAGCTCTTATTGAAAGTGCTGCCCCACCTCTTGTATCTCCATCTAATTTAGTAAGTACTACTCCATCTACACCAAGAGCTTCATTGAAGCTTTCAGCAACATTTACTGCATCTTGACCTGTCATTGAGTCTACAACTAAAAGTATTTCATGAGGTTTAACTTCTAACTTTATAGATTTTAACTCATCCATTAAAGTTTCATCTATATGAAGTCTACCTGCTGTATCTATAATAACTAAGTCATTGTTATATTTAAGCGCATGACTTAATCCTGCTTTAGCTATATTTATCGGACTTTCCTTGTCACCCATGTTGAATACTGGTATATCTAATTTTTCTCCAACAACTTGTAACTGTTTTATAGCAGCTGGTCTATAAACGTCACATGCAACAAGTAATGGTCTTTTTCCTTGCTTTTTAAAGTATGCTCCAAGCTTACCTGATGTTGTAGTTTTCCCTGCTCCTTGAAGACCAACCATCATTATAACTGTTGGTGGCTTAGGAGATATCATAACTTTACTTGCTACATCACCCATTAAGCTAGTTAGCTCTTCATTAACTATTTTAATTACGTGTTGTGCAGGAGTTAAACTTTCCATAACTTCTTGTCCAACACATCTTTCTTGAACTTTCTTTATAAAATCTTTAACTACTTTGAAGTTAACGTCTGCTTCTAAAAGAGCAAGCTTAACTTCTCTCATAGCATCTTTTACATCTTTTTCAGTAAGTTTTCCTTTAGATTTTAACTTACCAAGTGCTCCTTGTAGTTTATCAGATAATCCTTCAAATATCATTTTAACATCTCCCTACATACATCTTCTATATTTTCTAGCTTAGGGATTAAATTAGCACAATCTCTATTTTGCAATAAATCTTGTTTAATGTCAACAATTTTATCTACGATAATTTTGACGAATTTTTCCTGTTCTTGAATTTTATATACTAATTGTAATTTTGCTTCATAATCTTTTAGTATTTTTTCTGAACGCTTTAATGTATCATATACGCCTTGTCTTGATACATTTAAGTTTTCACTAATTTCACCTAAAGAATAATCTTCTTCATAGTATAAAGATACTATTTCTTTTTGCTTATCAGTTAGTAACTCTTTATATTGTTCAAATAACAATCCAATTTCAACCATTTTCTCTATATTCATCGCTACACTTCCCAGTGATATACTGTAAAGGTTATTTACTTTACACATTGTATTTTATATCATATAGACAATCTTGTCAACATTTAATTTTTAAAAGCTAATTACTTCCCAAATAAAGCATCAGAAAATGCTTTTGCATCAAAATCTTGTAAATCTTCTACACTTTCTCCTACTCCTATAAGCTTAACTGGAACATCTACTTCACTCTTAACCGCAAGAACTACTCCACCTTTTGCTGTTCCATCAAGCTTAGTTAAAACTATACCTGTTATATCTGCAACTTCTTTAAATGTTTTAGCTTGAGATACTGCATTTTGACCTGTTGTAGCATCTACTACAAGTAAAACTTCTCTTTTAGCTTCTGGGAATTCTCTATCTACTATTTTAAACACTTTTCCAAGCTCATTCATAAGATTAGTTTTATTATGTAATCTTCCTGCTGTATCACAAATTAATAAGTCAACATTTCTAGCTTTTGCAGCTTTTATAGCATCAAATATTACTGCTCCTGGATCTGCTCCTTCTTGATGCTTTATTATATCTACATTACTTCTTCCAGCCCAAACTTCTAACTGTTCTATAGCTGCTGCTCTAAATGTATCTCCTGCTGCTAATAAAACTTTCTTACCTTCTCTTTTGTATCTATTTGCTAGTTTTCCTATTGTAGTAGTTTTACCAACACCATTTACACCCACCATAAGTATTATAGTTGGAGAAGTTTCTAGATCTAATGTAGAGTTTTCATTAGTTAATATCTCTTCTACTACACTTTTTAATTCTTCTCTTACATCCAGTGGATTTGTAATACCTTTTGACTTTATTTTATCTCTTAGGGAATCTATTATGTCCATAGTAGTGTTTACACCAACGTCCGCAGTTATTAGTATTTCTTCTAATTCTTCTAATAATTCTTCATCTACTTTTGTATATGATTTCAATACATCATCTATTCTATCTGTTATTCCTTGCTTAGCTTTAGTTAAACCTTGTTTTAATCTATCAAATAGATTAACTTTCTTTTCTTTTGGCTCTTCTACTATTTCTAATTCTTCTTTCTCATATATCTCTTCTTCTATTTTGTCTTCATTAATAGCTTCAATTGTATCTAATATATCTAGTTCTTTAGTAATATCCATTTCTTCTACTGCTATTTCTTCATGTAGAGTTTCATTTTCTTCTTTGGTAGTTACTTCTTCTTTTTTTTCTTCTGTACTTTCTGTTTCAATTACTTTTTCTTCATAAGTTACTTCAACTTCATTAGATTCAATATTTATTTCTTGCTTTAAATCTTCTTTAGTATTATTTTCTTCATTGCTAGTTTGAGGTTGTTCATCTTCATTAGTTACAACTTCTGCTTCTTTTACTTCTTCTTGTTTTTCTTCTTTTTTCTTTCCAAAGTTAAATAATTTTTTTAACACTTATTTACCTCCTAATAGATTTACTATTATGTTTTATATAATATCAGTCATTTCTTGAGCTTCTTTAAGCTTTAGACTTAATACTTTCGAAATTGCTTTTTCTTGCATTGTTACACCGTATATGTAATCAGATGCTTCCATTGTACCTCTTCTATGAGTTACAGATATAAACTGAGTATCTTTAGCTAGTTCTTTTAAAAACTCTCCAAATCTATATATATTGGCATCATCTAATGGTGCCTCTATCTCATCTAATATACAAAACGGAGTTGGCTTAGCTAAAAGTATTGAGAATAGTATACTTATTGCAGTAAGTGCCTTTTCTCCACCTGATAATAGATTTAGATTTTTCATTTTCTTTCCTGGTGGTTGTGCGGTTATTTCTATATCACTTTCTAATATATTTTCTTTATCTATAATAGTAAGTTCTCCGTAGCCTCCGCCAAATAGCCTTTTATATACGAATTTAAAGTTTTCATTAATTTCATTAAACTTAGCCTCAAATTCTGACTTCATATTTTCTTCTAAGTCAGATATTAAAATCTCTATTGCCTCTATTGACTGTTCTAAGTCTTGCTTTTGTTCACTGTAGAAATCATATCTTTCTTTAACTTCTTCATACTCTTTAATAGAATCTATATTTACATTCCCTAAATTTCTTATTTCTCTTTTTAGGCTTTCTAGTAATTTTTTATCTATTTCTAAGTTCTCATCTTTAATTTCTTTAGCTTGAACTACAGTCATTTCATATTTTTCAAATAACTTGTTTATATAAGTTTCTTGACTTGATTTAAGTCTTTCAAGTTTTCCTTGAATTTTAAATAAACTTTCTTTTAACTCTATATATGTTCTATCTGTAGATTTAAGCTCTTTGTTTAATTCATCTAACTTGCTTTTTAGTCCTTCTTTAGAAAGTTTTTTATTCTCTAAACCTCTACTATTATCAAATAACTGTTTATTTAAGCTTACTTTTTCAGTTTCTTCAATAACTATTTCTTCTTCTAATTTAAAAGTTTCTTTCTCACCTTCTCTTAGAGACTCATCTAAATTTTTAGACTTTTCTTCAAGTTCTTTATCTTCATTATTGATTCTTAGTATGTCATTTATTAAAGATTCATGTATTTGTTTGTATTTTACTAGTTCTAAGTTTAATTCATCGTATCTAAGTTTTTCATTTTCATATAAGCCACTTGCTTCCTTATGTTCTTTACTTAGTATTTCTATTTTTTCTTTATGTTCTTTATGCTTATTATCTATATCCAGTATTTCAGCTTTAACTAATTCAGATTTTTCTAATGTATAGTTTAAGTTAGAGTCTAATCCAGTCTTTTCTTTCTCTAATTTATCTATGCTCATTTGCAATGAACTTCTCTCAGCATCTACTCTATTTATATTAGAATTTTCTATTATTATAGATTTATCAAGCTCTTTTATATTCTTTTCTAAATCAAGTGCTTTTTCTTTAGTTATAGATATAGATTTTATACATTCTTCTTTTTGATTATTTAATAATAAAATATCTTTTTTTACTAATTCTATTTTTTCGCTATATTCATTTATAAGTCTTCTTCTAGATAATATATTTCCATTAGTTCTAAAACTTCCTCCAGTTAAAGATCCCCCTGGATTTAATATTTCTCCATCTAAAGTTACAACCTTAAACTTATGACCTGTTTCTTTAGCAAATTTTATCCCTTCGTCTATAGTACTTATTATAATAGTCCTTCCTAGTATACTTTCAAATATATTTCTATATTTTTCATCAAATGATATTAAGTCACTAGCAACCCCTATAAATTTAGTATTACATCTTATATTTCTAACATCTATTTTGTTTGATTTAATAATATTTAAAGGTAAAAATGTAACTCTTCCTAAATTATTTTTCTTTAAATAACTTATAGCAAACTTGGCACTATTTTCATTATCAGTTATTATATTTTGCATATATGCACCTAATGCCGACTCTATAGCTTTTTCATATTTAGATTCTACATTTACAACTTGTCCTAAAGCTCCATGTATACCTTGTAAGCTTTTATTTTTAAGAACTTCTTTTACACCTTTATTAAATCCTTCATTATGATTTTCCATTTCAACATAAATATTAAGTTTTGAATTATAATCATTTAAGTTATATTTATTATTTTGGATTTTTCTATCTAAATCATTATTATTCTGAATTAGGCTGTTTAGTTCTTTATTTACATCTTCGTTTTTAATTTTCAAACTTTTTAATTCTTCGTTTTTAGCTTTAAATAAAGATTCTAAATTACTTAATTCTTCATTTTTATTTTTTAAACTAACGTTTATCTCATCTATATCTAAATCGATATTTTTAGTTCTAGAATTTATATTTTCTGTGTTAGCAACTAATGTTGATAATTTACTAGTTGATTCTTGCCTTTTATTTAAAAGGTTTATTATATCATCTTTTAAATTTTCAATATTAGTTCCTATATCCCCAAGTTTATTTTTCTTATCGCTATTCTTTTCTTCTATAAGCTTTATCTCTTCTGTCAAAGCTTTTATTTTTTCTTCTTTTTTAGTTTGTTTTTCTTTTAATTCAGTTATAAGTAATTTATTATTGCTTAATTTTTCTTTTATATCGCTTATTTCTCTAGATTTTCTTTCTATCTCATTTTTACAGTTTTTTATTCTTTCATTAATAAGATTTACTTGAGCATCTTTTTGAGATATTACCGACTTTATTGTATTAATATATTCCTGAGATTTGTTTATACTTTCATCTATCTCTTCAATTTCTTTGTTAGTTTCATTAAAGCTTTTTTCTATTAAAGACTTTTGTTTATCAACTTCGCTAGATTCTTTTTCTAATAAATCACTATGTTTGGTTATTTCATTTAGTTCTCTTTCTAATTCTTCTATTTCTTTTACATAGCTATTAACCTCTATAGTTTTTAGTTTTTCACTAAGATCTATATATTTTTTAGCTTTCTCTTGTTGATTAAAAAGAGGCTTAAGTTGGTTTTCAATCTCTACATATATATCATTTATTCTTTCTAGGTTTTCTTTCGTATTTTTCAAATTTCTTTCTGCTTCTTGCTTTTTATATCTAAATTTAGATATTCCACAAGCTTCATCAAATACTTTTCTTCTATTTACAGGGTTATTACTAAGTATTTCATCTACCTTACCTTGTTCTATTATAGAGTATCCATCTTTCCCTATACCTGTATCTAGTAGTATTTCTTTTATATCTTTTAATCTGCAACTTTTATTATTTAAGAAAAACTCACTTTCTCCATTTCTATAAGCTCTTCTTTTTATAGTTACTTCACTAAAGTCTAATTCTAATTTATTATCTTCATTATCAATAGTAAGTGCAACCTCACAGTAATTCATTGGCTTTTTAGTATCAGTGCCTGCAAAGATTACATCTTCTAACTTATCACCTCTAAGGCTTTTTATACTTTGTTCACCTAATACCCATCTAACTGCATCAGATATATTACTTTTACCACTACCATTTGGCCCTACTATTGAAGTTATACCTTCTTTAAATATAATGTCTGTTTTTATAGGAAAGGATTTAAATCCTTTTAATTCTAATCGTTTTAAATACAATTTTTTCTCCCCCTTCAATGATAAAACTAAAGGTTGTAAATATTATATAAGCTTTTGTAAATGTCTTTCATATCAACGTTTATATTCTTTTGATTATCTAGTACAATTTCTAATCTATCTATATCAATATCTTCTTCCTGCGTTTTTAAAGTTATACCTAATTCATTTTTCATATATAAACTGTTACATTTTTTATTTCCTATTATCTTAGATACATTTTTCTTATTAGTTTTTACTACTACACTATCCACAGTTTTAAAATCTAAAACAATAGATTTTAAATAGTCTTTTATCATTTCGCCTTCAACTAGTTCTCTAAAAGCTGGATGGTATGGACCATCAACTATAGCTTTACCTAATTGTATATCATCAGTTGCTTGTAATCCAACTCTTATTACATTTATATTATTAACATAATACATAGCTAGTAGTTTCTTAACTATTTGTATACTTTCATCTAAAGTAAATGGATTATACTCTTTTTTAGATAATAAGTTTTCAAGTCCTGTTTCTTTTACTACTAATGTAGGATATATTCTAACACAATCAGGATTAAGCTTTATAAATTCTCTGGCTGTATTTATACATTTTTCTTCTGTATCAGATGGAAGACCTACCATCATTTGTAACCCTAATTGTATACCATTTTCTTTTATTAATTTTGCACTTTCAAATACTTCATCAGCATGATGCCCTCTTATACTATCTCTTAGTACGTCTTCATCTAAAGATTGTACACCTAATTCTATTATGCTTGTCTTATATTCTTTTAACATAGTTAATATATCTTGACTTATACAATCTGGTCTTGTAGACATTCGTATATCTTGAACAACACCTTTATCTACGTATTCTTTGGCAACCGATAATAAACTCTTTTGTATATCTTCATCTATAGCTGTAAAGCTACCTCCAAAGAATGCTATTTCAACACTTGCATCTTTATCTATAGTAGTTAAATATTCTTCAACAATATTTCTTACATCATCACTTGTCATATCTGTGCTTACGCCTGTTATCTTCTTTTGGTTGCAAAATATACAGTCGTGAGGACATCCTCTATGAGGTACAAATATAGGAATTATTCTTTTTTTCATGTGGTATTATCCTCTTTCTGTATTTTATAAATTCTATATTATGCTTTTTAATGCTACTCTTGCAGCAAGTTGTTCTGCTTCTTTTTTGCTTTTTCCTTCGCCTGTTCCTAACACATCTTCATTGCTTCCAACTTGCATAACAAATCTTTTGTTATGGTCTGGTCCTTTTTCCTCTACTAATTTATACCATATATTACTTTCGCCTCTACCTTGTAATACTTCTTGAAGATGAGTCTTATAATCTCTAAATATTTTACCTTTTCTAGAGTCGCATATTATATTTTCCATATATTTTAAAATAAACGTTCTAGCACTATCTATTCCACCATCTAGGTATATAGCTGCTATTACTGCTTCAAATGCATCTGCTAATATTGATATTCTTTGTCTACCACCAGTAGCTTCCTCGCCTTTTCCTAATAGTATATGCTCTCCTAGATTTATTTCATTAGCCACTTCACTTAGAGACTCCTCACAAACTATATTCGCTCTTAGCTTAGTAAGTTCTCCTTCAGGCAAATCTTTTTCTTTCTTAAATAAATAGTCACTTACAACTACACTAAGTACAGAATCTCCTAAGAATTCTAATCTTTCATTAAAGTCATAGTTTTTATTTTCATTAGAATAAGAACTATGAGTAAGCGCTTCAAGTATATATTCTTTATTTTCAAATTTATAATCTATAATATCTTCGAATTTATCTATATTATTTAATATTTTTTTATTTAATTTCATACTACTACCTCCGAGTTAATTCTCTCTAGATTATAGTGTACTATTTTTCTAGAAGTATTGCAAAATAAAATATGTATTTAGTCGGTTTTTATATAATAAACAAAAAACCTATGAGATATATCCCATAGGCTTTTTATTTATCTGATTTTATTCACAGTCATCACAATCATCGCATATACATTCATCATCTTCTGATGATAATATAATAGCTTGGCAGTTTGGACAAACAATGTCTATTTCATCATCATATAAAAGTTCTTCATCTATTTCTACTAAATCAGAACAATTTGGGCATTCCATTTCTATAAAGCTAAGTTCATCATCATCGTCTTCATCTTCTTCGCCATCTTCATAGATATCATCTTCTATATCTGCTAAATCTTCATCTATAGATTCTACATACTCTACAAGATCAGCTTGTTCTTCTTCTAGTTCTACTATAGCATCAGCAAAACTTTCTAAAGTCTCAACTATTTTATGTATGATCTTACCTTCTTTTGTTTCATTACTTATTTCTAATCCTTCTGCTAATCCTTTTAGATATGCAACTTCTTCATATAAGTATTTCATGAGTAGCCCTCTCTTTCTTTATTATATAATTAAAAGCCCGTACATCTTTATTATTAAGATATACAAGCTTTTATATACATTAATTCTTAAACTCTTGATAAATAATCTCCAGTTCTAGTATCTATTTTAACTTTGTCTCCTTGGTTTATGAATAAAGGTACTTGAACAACAGCTCCTGTTTCAACTGTAGCAGCTTTTGTTACGTTACTTGCAGTGTCTCCCTTTATCCCTGGCTCAGTTTCAACAACTTCTAATTCTGCAAAGTTCGGAGCTTCAACTTGGAAAGCTTGCCCTTGGTAGAATCTTATTGTAGCAACTTCATTTTCTTTTAAGAATTTTATAGCATCTTCAACTTTTTCATAATCTAGAGGCACTTGATCAAATGTCTCTTCATCCATGAAGTAGTATAATTCACCATCATTGTATAAGTATTGCATTTGTCTTGTTTCTATATGAGCTTTAGGGAATTTATCACTTGGGTTGAAAGCTTCCTCTCTTATTGCTCCAGTTTTTAAGTTTTTGTATTTAGTTCTAACAAACGCTGCACCTTTTCCTGGTTTAACGTGTTGGAAATCAACTATTAAACATGGTTGTCCATCCTTTTCGAATGTAACACCTTTTCTAAAATCACTTGCTGATACCATTTTTGTCCCTCCATATAAAGTTTATTTTCGATGATACTAATAATTAAGTTTATTTCTTTATTATTATAATCAAAATTTTAATTTTAATCTTAGGCAAATAATTCAATCAATTTGTATATCTGCCGCTATGTATGTATTATATCATCGTATCCTTTTTCAATTATATATACTATTGTAATCTTGTCAAGTTATATAAATATATATTTATATCTATTTAAGTAATGATTTTATTCCTAAGATATAACTTTCAAAACCAAAACCTGATATTTGGCCTATACAAGCGCTAGCAGTTACACTCTTTTGTCTAAATTCTTCTCTTTGATGAATATTAGATATATGAACTTCTACTACTTTAGTAGATATAGATTTTATAGCATCATGAATTGCATAGCTATAATGTGTAAAAGCACCTGGATTTATAACTACTCCATCAAACTTTTCATTAGCTTCATGAAGCTTATCTATTATACATCCTTCATGATTGCTTTGGAAAAATTCTATATCTAGATCATCTTTAAATTCATCTTTAACATATTTCGTTAAATCATCTAAAGTTTCATTTCCATAAATACCTGGTTCTCTTTTACCTAACATATTTAAATTAGGTCCATTTATAACTATAATTTTCATAAATACCCCCTGGTTGTGCGACTACAAACTTTTACCAATATAATAATATCACATATTATCTAGTATAAACAAGTATTTGACTAACTACTTCATCTACATTTTTATTATTAACATTAATTTTTATTTTAGATATATTATTATATTTTTTATATCTTTGTGATAAAAGCTTATTTATAGTTTCATGTAAATTGGAACTATTTTTAAGTAGTGGTCTTTTATTTAAATCATATGATACATTATTTATTATAGTTTGCTCATTTGCATCTAAAAAGATTACACATTTTTCTTTTTTTAATAGCTCACAATTTTTCTTTTCTTTAATTATTCCCCCACCAGTTGATATAACTATATTTTCTTTATTTAATAATCTTTTAAGCAAGTTGCTTTCTTTTTCTCTAAAGTATTCTTCTCCACTTTCTTCAAATATATCTTCTATAGAGGAATTACTTTCTCTTTCTATTTCTTCATCCATATCAACGAACTTTAATTTTAATTTTTTAGATAACTTTTTTCCTACTACTGTTTTTCCTGACCCCATAAATCCAACTAATATTATTCTCATACACAATCTCCATTAAAGTTTCTTATAAATACATCAAACTCAGTTTCATGAATTTGATTGTTTTTTGATAACTTTAGTCTTACCTTAACAAAATTACCATCTTCATAAACAAATGCATACATTTTGTCTATATAATCGCCTATTTCATATCCTCCACTTTCACTATTACCCAAATAATTAAGAGTATTTATAAATAGTTTACTTTTATCTTCCTTTAAACTAATCTCTTTATCTTTTATGCTTTTATCACTAGAACTTTCATTTCTATATTTACATTTAATAGAATTAGTTTCTAATAATTTATCACTCTCTTCATTTGATTTTGAGCTTATAGATATAATTCCTTTAGAATTACCTATAATTTCTTCTATATATTTACTTATTTCACTTGCTTGTTGCTGTAACTCTATCTTATCTTCAATTTTAGTTTTTGTATTCATACAAAAAAATAGCAAATAGTATGATACACCCATTAAAATCATTATTATAGAAAGTGATACTACACTTTCTAACAGTAAGTATCCTCTTCTACGTCTCATACTTACCTTCTTTCAAAAGCACTCTTCCACTAACTGGTACTATTGTTAGTTCTATTTTCACATTTTCTTTATATATATTTATAGTTTGCCCTTTAGGATCTGGAGATCCATCAGATTTAAACTTAATCTTACTATTTCCATATTGAATATTCACACCACTTGGCAAATGAATTTTTTTTAAATCTTTTCCATCTTCTCTTACTATATAACTAGTTGATTGATTATCTTCAAAGTAATATATGTATGTTTTTAAATTACCAAGCATATTTGCCTTTCTTACATATCTTATATCTGAACACAATTGCTTTGTAAACAAGTTTATTTGATGTTTATTGATACTATCTTTTGGAAAGCATAAACTTGATATTATTAGCATTATACTAATAGTTATGACTACTTCTACTAAGGTCACATTCCTTCTCTTTTCATAGGTTATATCTCCTTGTAATTATATATAATTACTAAGTTTTTAGAGTCTATACTATCATGTTTATTTTCTTCATAGTAATCTTTTATATCATTTAAATTTGAATCATCAACTTCTGGTTTATCTATTATGTTGTCTTCATCTTTTTCATTTTCTTTTATCTCTAAATAAGGATTCAATATTTTTACACTAGCTTGAATCTTTTTTGTATAAGTATCTTCTGATGAATTGCATATAATATCAAAGTATATAAACCCTTCTTTATCATATAATATTTTCTTAGATGTATTTACTAATACATTATCTAAGTCACTCTTTGATATATCTTTTATATTATGTATAAAATTATTTTCCAAGAAATATTGTTTAAATTCTTCTTCATTTCTACTGCTTTCTACTGCAATTTCTACTTCTTTTGAAATATTACTATGTACAATTTCTATCGCACCTAATGCCAATTCCTTTAGATGTATATTTTTGTATTCTAAATTAAAAATACTTTTATTACTATAGTTTAAACCTATACACATCATACATACCGTACTTATAATAGAAAATATCATTAATGTAGTTATTAAAATTGAACCTTTATTGTTTAAATACATAACTATAAAGACTTATATTATTTTTTTCATTTTTAACTTCAACATTTACTTTATGACATTCATAGTATATATCTTTTTCTATTATTGTACTTATTTCGTATGAGTTTACTATTTTTGTATTCTTCGTATTTTCTGTAAATTCATTTGAACTTTTTTTAATTTGATATTTAGTAAGTTCTAAATTAGTTTTAGCTAGATTTAACATTTCTAGCTGCTCTTTATTAGTATTAACTATAACGTAATTACTATAAAGTGATGTTGATATTATATATACGGCCAAACTTATTATAGATAAACTAATTATACATTCAATAGATACAAATCCATCTTTTTTATACTTCATTTTTTCTCCTTTAACTAGAGATTTTACTTAGTTTTTATACTTTCTTCATAAAGCATCTTTATATGTTTTATATCTTCATGATTAGCTTTAATACCTGTCCATATATAAAAGGCTTCTATTGCTTGATTTATCAACATATCTATTCCATATACTACATCTAAGTTATGTTTTTTTGCCCACTTAATAAAAGCTGTTTCATGTGGTTTGTAAACTATATCACATACTAATAAGTTATTTTTAGGAGTTAAATTTTCATCTATCGGGCATAGTTTACTTTCCATTCCTATAGGTGTTGTATTTATCAATATATCTATATTATTTAAATCCCTTTCTATTATAGATTCATTTGAATACGATATATATGTATTAAAATTCGATTTAATTACATCTGATATTTCCATAGCGCTATTTATGCTTCTATTTCTAATTTCGATAGATTTAACATCATTTAAACATAACTCAATAGCTATACTTCTACACGCACCACCAGCGCCTATTATCATTATTTTTTTACCACATAAATCATATTCTTTATCTAATATAGATTTAACAAATCCCATTCCATCGGTATTATATCCCTTTAATACACTACCTTCATTTTTAATAGTATTTACTGCACCTATTAATTTAGCATTTGAATCAATACTATCGATGTATTTTATTATATCTACTTTATGCGGTATGGTAACATTACACCCTTCTATTTTTAATGCTTTTATACCATTTACACTATTTTTTAACTTATCTGATTCTACATCAAAACATGTATATATTTTATTTTCATTGTATTTCTCAAACAAATAATTATGTATCACAGGTGAAAAGCTATGCTTAACTGGATGTCCCAATAAACATATTATTTTAGTTGTTGATTTTATATTCATATGTTCTCCTATCTAGCTTTATTGTCATTCATACCTTAATTTATACCATTAAATGGTTAATTTTTACATATTCTTAAGTACTCTTCATAAATAAAGTCATCACCTTTATTTTTAATTCTTTTTTTATAAGTTTCAAATTCTTCATCTGATTTAAAGTCTACATTTATATCTATATCATTATTTAATCCTATTTTTATATCTACTTCTCCGTTATACAGTTTTACTATAGATTTGGCTACTTCGATTCCCATATCTAAACTTTTTCTTTCTTGGTCATTTATATACCTTTGATAATTAAATTGTCCCTTACTACTCATATGTATAGTTGTTTTATCATCTAATACATTTAAGTCAACACAAACTATACTATCATTATCTAAGTATCTTATTATCATAGATAGTAAAGTTAATATAACTTTTTCTATATCTTGTGGATCAATTTTTGCTACCTTTTCTTCTTCATATGTATCAAATAATATACTCACATTATTTACTTTAACATATTTATCAAACTCAGAACATACATCTTCTACAATGCTTACTATATTATAATAATCCATTTTAGACTCGTGGAAATCTGATTCTAGTTTAGATAAATTTATAATATTGTCGATTAATCCCATTAGCATATAAGAGTGCTTCTTAACTACTCCTACAACTTTAGACATTTCACTTTCTGGATTTTTATCTATATAGTCTTTATGCATAACTTCTAACAATTGATTTGATGATGTTATTACATTTAATGGAGTTTTTAACTCATGGGACATATTTATAAAGAATTCATTTTTTATTTTATTTTCTTTTTTCTTTTCCTCTATTTCTTTCTCCATTAATTCAGCTTTGACTTGGTCTGTTACGTCTCTTGTTATACCAATCATTTTTAATTTTTCATTTACATCTATAACCATAGCCCCGCATTCTAAGTATACATCTTCTCCAAATTTATTTTTTATAACTTTTCTTTCAAATTGAACTACATCATTATCTTTTTCTGATGGTATTATAATATTTTCATTTATACTATTTTGAATTTTTTTCATATCAACACTATTTATCATATTTTCTATTGCTTTATTTGAATAGGTCATTTTCTTTTTAGGTAAATCTAATATACATATACCTTCAGGAATTATGTTTACCAAAGATTCATATTTTTTCTTACTATATTCTAAATCTTGTAGCAACTTTTTATATTGTGTTATGTCTCTTATAGTAATTACATTTTTAGTACTTTCTCTGTCTTTAAAACTTCTCCTGTCAATATTTAAACATGTTTGTTTACATTTTTCATCTGTATAGTATATTTCTCCTTTTATACATGGTTCTAGTATTATATTTTTTATATTTTCTTTATTAAAGTTTATATTTTTATTCTTATCATTATCGTATAATATATTATTTTCATCAGTAATAAGTACTGAATAAGGTATATTATCAACTACCTTTTTATATTTAGCATCATTTTCTTTTATTTTTAATTTACTTTTCTTTTCGTATGTAATATCTGTTACTGAGCAAATAACTCCTATATTTTCATTACTAATTATAAAAGGAGCGTAGTCTATTTCAAAATATCTTCCATCCTTACCCTCTAATTCTCCTTTTATTTCTTTTTCAAACTCTCTAGCTTTTCTTAAATTGTGTAAAAACTCATCTGAATTTTTTATACTTTCCATTAAGAATAAACTTATATTTATCTTACCTTTGAATCCTTCATACTCTTTCCACATTTTTATAAAATTATTTTCATCGCTTACTATGTATCCATCTTTATCTATTATCATTATACATTTTTTAGATTCATTTAAAATGGCATCTAAAATAGTTTCTTTTATTTCTAAATTATCGTTTATTCCTTTAGTAACAGACTTAGTATGGTTTAATTTTTCATTACTTACTTTCATTTTGTATTCAACTTTATTTAACTTACTATTTAGAGTTAATTCTTTTTTAAACATACCTTTAATATCAACTATGTATACAGTATAAAAAATATATATTGCTAATATTAAATCTAATGTTTCTTTAAAATTTATAAATTTATCCTTAAATGCTAAATTCATTATTATATATATGGAATACCCCCCTAAAAGTAAAATATATTGTCTTTTCTTTTTTACTAAATTTAGTTGCATTATAGTTAGTATAATTATAAATTTATATAAAAAGTCTATTGTCATAAGATTATTATCCATTAAGAATATAACTTTACTAATAATTATCATAGTCATTGATACTAATAAACTAAAATTTTTTTTACTTTTATTTATTGTAAAATTTGAATATATTATGTATAAACTCATGAGAAAAATCGAGATGCTTAATATACTTATATATTTATACATTTTAATCCCCCCTCATGTTGCCTTATATTTTAAGAACTTACATCAAAATATATATCTGAAAACTCTATATCTATTTTTTCATTATCACTTAAGTTATACCCTAGCTCTATATCTTTATTTAATGTATCATATACTTCATTATTGTTTAGCGTAATCTCAAATTGGCTTCCTTTTCCTAGTTTGCTTTCAACAGATATCTCTCCTTTATGAAGATTTACTAGTTTCTTAACTAAAGATAATCCTATTCCAGAGCCCTCTGCACCCCTTGATAGTGTTCTGTCTACTTGTTCGAAGTTATTAAATATAACTTCCATTTTATCCTCTGGTATTCCAACTCCTGTATCTGAGACTTTTATTCTAACTTTGTCATCTTTAGCGTTTACAGATACTTTTATATTTCCATCTTTTTCTGTAAATTTAATTGAATTGGATAATAAATTTAGCACAATTTTCTCTATTTTTTCTTTGTCCATAATTATTACTTTTTCTTCTACATCAGACTCAAAACAAATACTTAAACCTTTTTCATAAATATAATATTTTGATTTTTCAACTATGTCTTTAATTAGTTTTACTACATCATATTTTTTTAAATTCATGCTATAGATGCCATTGTCTGCTTTTTCAATCTCTTCTACATTATTTAATAATCTTATTAATCTATAGCAATTTTGTTTAACTAATCTAGTATAGTTACTTATGTACTTAGAGTTGTATTTATCTTTATTAATATTTAGCATATTATTAACAGTAAATATTGTATCTATTGGCTTTCTTATATCATTTGTTAAGTTTGCTAAAAACTCTGTTTTAAACTTATTTTTATCACTTATTTCATTTAATTCTTCTTCCATTTTTTCTATCTTATATTGATCATCTAAAGTTCTAACTACTACTACAAAAGTTTCATCTTCTATTCTATCTATTATCGCAACAGA
This sequence comes from Clostridium sp. CCUG 7971, assembly GCF_017590215.1. Taxonomy (GTDB): domain Bacteria; phylum Bacillota; class Clostridia; order Peptostreptococcales; family Peptostreptococcaceae; genus Faecalimicrobium. Next base: position 36,478 of record NZ_JAFFPK010000031.1, on the reverse strand, counting down.
TATGTTAGTTTTCTCTTCTAAATTTAAAGTGAATTTTTTAAATACTCCATATTCACATTTATCAATATAATCTTTTATCACTTCATTTAAATTATCCACACCAATATCTTTTAATAGCTTCATCATAACTTTATTTCTGTATATATAATTATTACTTTTTTTATCAATTATCATTATCCCTTCAGGCAATGTCTTTAGTAATAATTTATATGTTTTTTCACTTTGTTCTAGATAAGTTATTACTTTTTCAGAATCAGTTATGTCTATAGCTATGCTAAGTAACATACTTTCGTTATCTAAGGTAATGCTTGTTGTTATAAATTCAATAATTCTACCTTGATTTGTCTCTAATTTCATTGTTGTTTTTTCTTGTTTATTTAATTTAACTGTACTCATATTCTTCATAAAGTCTTGTTTAAACTTTTTATTTATATTTAATTTCATATCATCTACTAATATGTTATCTAATGATTCATTGCTTAAATCAAATAACTCTATAGCCTTGTTATTCGCATAGTTTACAGTATTCATATTGTGGATTATCACTCCATCATTTAATATATCCATTAGTTTTTTATATCTTTCCTCACTTTCCATTAACTTATGTTGGATTAATGTACTTTGAGTTATATCACTTAATATGCATATCTGAATGTTTTTATTGTCAATTTTATTAGCAAAACTTACAAATCTGTATATTTTTCCATCATAGGCATTAATATTTATACTATTTTGTTTTTTAGATTTTATACTTTCTATGATTTCATTGCTGTTCATGAACTTATAATTTAGATAGGCAAATATATCTTTTTCTGCATTACTAACCTTATCTTCATTTATAAATTTTTTAAATGCTTCATTGCTATAAAAGTTTTCCTTTTTGCCTCCTATTACAAATATAGGGGTTTCTGACTCCTCTATAGCTTTCTCTATTTCCTTATTTAATTTTAATATTTTATCTTCATATTTATTTTGTAAATTGCACTCTACATTTATTTCATCAATAGATTTAGAAATAATTTTTTTATTCTTTTTTAATTTATGCTTAATTTCTTTTAGGTCTAGGGAATTTGATTTTATATGATTTATTATTGTCGATTTGATTATAATAACATTTATTAATATATTAGCTACAATAGGATATTCATATCCTTGTTCTGATAAATATATTATTAATATTAACTCTACAGTGAAGATTAAAGATGTAATAAGAAATGATGTGATTTTAGATGTTCTATAGAGTATAAGAGATATTAATGGAACTGATATAACTATAGCTATATTTATAATTTCCAATATATCCCTATGTTTATATAAAGTTATCATAATAGTCACCATCCTTTTCTAATTTATTACTGCTTAGTATAAATTTAATTGATTTTTAACTAAATACGATATATATATTTATATGTCTTGATAATACTTGCTTTTGCTACTATATAAGTTATAATAGCACATGCAATCTGAATATTTTGTCACTTCTTGATTAGAAAAAACAAATTTGTTCAACAAAAAATTCTCTTTTATAACACTTTAATACACTCTAAATAAAGTATTTTAACGTACAAAAAAAAGCCTTAAACAAGGCTTTTTTCTGATTTTAACTCTTTTCTAAGCTTCTTAAGAGCTCTTTTTTCAATTCTAGATACATAAGATCTGGATATGTCTAATTTTTGTGCAATTTCTCTTTGTGTCTTATATCCACTGGTAGTTAATCCATATCGTAAGAGAACTATTTCTTTTTCCCTCTTAGTAAGTATTTTTTCCAACTGTTCATACAGTTTGGATATTTGTACCTTTAGCTCTACTTGATCTATTATATCATCAATATCTGTTCCTAATACATCAATTAAACTAATTTCGTTACCTTCTTTATCCATGCCTATAGGATCTTGAAGAGATACTTGAACTTTATTTTTTTTATTTGTTCTAATACTCATCAATATCTCATTTTCAATACACTTAGAAGCATACGTTGCAAGTCTAGTTCCCTTATCGACTTTATACGTTTCTATAGCCTTTATAAGGCCTATTGTGCCTATGGATATAAGATCATCCTGATCCTCACTAGAATTGTTATACTTTTTTGCAATATGTGCTACTAGTCTCATGTTTCTTTCAATTAAAATTTCTTTAGCAGATTCATCTTTTTCGTCTTTAAATTTTGTTAGATAATTAACTTCTTCTTCAGGGGTTAATGGTTTTTCAAATGATTTAAGAATAGTCACAAAGCACCCCCTCTTTTTGACGTGTCATTGTAAATTATATGACGAGGGAGTGCTTAAATTGCTTGTTTCATAAATATTTATTTTTTATTTTTCATTTAATTTTTGGCATATTTCTTTAAATAGAGGTGTTGCAGACTTACTTTTATCAGGTTTCCCTTCTACTAATACTGTAATTGCATACTTAGGTCTATTTTCTGGATAGTATCCTGTTATCCAGCCATGGTTTATATCCTTTCCATCTGACCTACTTTGTGCTGTTCCTGTTTTAACTCCGCATCCTGCATCTAAATCTTTTAACTCTTTACCTGTACCATTTTTTGATACATCTTTCATCATCTCTTTTATTCTAGTTAATGTATAAGGAGATATAATTTCTTCTGACTTAGAACTTCTAAATCCTTTAATGATATTCTTTTTATTATCTATAATACTATCATACATATACAAAGGCTTATATGTACCATTATTGGCAACTATTTGAGTCATTTGATTTATTTGTAGAGGTGTAAACTCTATGTCTCCTTGACCTATCGCTAAATTACGTATAGCTATATCTGTTGGTATATCATTTATCTTTTCTTCGTCTAATCCTATATCTACCTTCTCATCTAAATGAAGCTGCTTTAAAGCTTTTATTATATTTTTTTCACCTACTTTTAATGCTATATCTAAAAATGCTGTATTGCAAGAATTTGAAAAGGCTTGTTGTAGAGTTTGAGGACCGTGACCATCAAGCTTATTACAATTTAAAACTTCTCCTTTTACTCCAATTTTTGCATTACCAGTACAAGTATATGTATAATTTTCATCTATAATATTATTTTCAAAAGCTGCATAAAGAACTACTATTTTAAATACAGATCCTGGTGGGTATGTGGCTTGTATAGCTCTATTTATAAACTCACCGTCATCACTTTTATTATCTTTAGATATACTATTTAAATCAAAGGTTGGCCTTGAACTCATAGATAATATTTCTCCAGTGTTTACATCTGATATTACTACAGCTGTTGGGTTTTCTTCTTTATCTAATACACTTTCAACTTTTCTTTGAATATCTTTATCTATTGTTAATTTAATATGCTTAGCATCTTTATTTTCATTTACTGTTTTTATACTACCTTTTAATATATTTATATTACCTGTATTCCCTGAATCTCCAGCTTTAAATGCAGACACATATTTTTCATTAGATCCACTAAGTACATCATTCATACTCTTTTCTATTCCTGATTGACCTGTTTTGTCTGAGCTTTTTATATATCCTATTGTATGAGATAGTAATTTATCTTTTGAATATCTTAATGTCTTTTCTTCAACTATTAATCCATTATCTTCTAATTTCTTTTTAGTTTTACTGTCCATTTTAGCTACTTCAATTTGAACTACTGATGAATCAATTTGTTTTTCTATATTTTTATATATACTTGCTTCATCCATTTTAGCTACGTCTTTTATTAATTCACGAATATTATAGTCTTTAATAATTCTTTCTTTTTCAGCTATTATTATTTTCTTTTTTTCAATATCAGTTAATGGTTTGTCATTTCTATCATATATTGTTCCTCTTCCGCTATTTAAATCTACTTTTTGTAAACTTTGGTTATCAACTCTTTCTTTATAACTGTTAGAGTCTGTAACTTGTATATCAAATAACCTGTAAATTAAAAATGTATATACTATAGCGCTTATAAAAAACATACTCCAAGCTCTTCTTATAAGTTTTTTATCTATTACACCCTTTTTTCTTGACATAAAATCACCCCTTAGATACTTGTCATTTTTGACAATTTCTAAGGGGTTAATACTATATATATTAATTTAATTGTGTTCTTATTTTAGTTATAACTATATCTATAGCCACTTCATTTTGCCCACCTTCTGGCATTATAATATCTGCATATTTTTTATATGGCTCTATAAATTGGTCATGTGCAGGCTTTACTGTAGTTAAATATTGTTCTATAACAGAATCTACAGTTCTTCCTCTTTCTTTTATATCTCTTTGAATTCTTCTAAGTATTCTTATATCATCTTCAGTATCTACGTATACTTTTATATCTAATTTATCTCTTAGTTCTTCATCTTCTAATATCATTATACCTTCAACAATAATTATATCTTTAGGACATATGCTTATTGTTTCATTTTTCTTTCTTGTGTGAAGTTCGTAATCATATATTGGTTTTTCAACAGTTTCTCCTTCACATAAATCTTCTATATGTTTTATAAGAAGTTTGTTATCAAATGCAAGAGGGTGATCATAATTAGTTTTTAATCTATCTTCAAAACTTAAATGAGTTTGATCTTTATAGTAAGCATCTTGTTCTAATATTGCTATATTTTCTTCTGGTATGTTCTCTATTATAGCCTTACAGACAGTACTTTTTCCAGATCCAGTTCCTCCCGTTATCCCTATTATAAGCGGTCTTTTCTTATTTTTCATCTTTTGATTCTCTCCTTAACATACAGTCCTTGTCTATACTTTGTGATAATTTAATTTTTACAATTTGTTCTTTTTCTGCTAACTCTATTTCTTCGTCATTAGCGTTATATATTTGTTCTATTTTAGATGATATAGTTTCTTTAAATGGAGATATTACTTCAACTTCATCTCCAATATTTATTTTATCTTCTAATTTTATTAAAGCCAGTTTGTTTTCAATATCTTTTACCAAACCAACAAATTCATATTTATTAATATTGTAATATTGTTCATCTTCATTATCATATTCTCTAGTTTCATCTAGATAAAATCCTGTTGTAAAATCTCTACTAGTTCCTTTTTTAATCTCTTCTAACCAAGTAGGATTAAATTTCCATTCATCAGGATTTTTATAAAACTCATCTATAGCCATTTTATATGCTCTAACTATCGAAGCTAAATTGTAAATATTTTTTGTTTTTCCTTCAATCTTTAAGCTATTTATACCAGTCTTTATTAAATCTGGGATATATTCTATCATACATAAATCTTTAGAGTTATAGAAGAATGTCCCTCTCTTATCTTCATAAACAGGATAATATTCACCTTGTCTCTTTTCTTCTATTAGGCTATATTCTAATTTTCCTGAGTAATCATTTGAATTATTAGCATCTCCTCTTCCATTTAGATAGTTACTTATTAAGCGTCTGCCCGAATAAGATATACATATAGCTCCGTGCATAAATGCTTCTATATCCATATCAAAAGATGTCTTTGCTCTAATTTGAGATATCTCTTTAAATGATAATTCTCTAGCTACAGTTACTCTTTTTACTCCTTGAGTATACCAAAAATCAGCTGTTACATAATTGGCAATGTTAGCCTGACTACTTAAATGCACCTCCATATTAGGAACTACATTTCTTACTATACTTAATACTCCTGGGTCAGCGATTATAATTGCATCCACTTTAGCTTCTTGAAGTTCTAGTAGATATTCATCTAATTGTATAAAATCATCATTATGAGGAATTACATTTACTGTTACATAAAGTTTCTTTCCTAATTTATGAGCAAATTCACTACCTTCTTTTATTTCTTCTTTAGTAAAGTTTCTTGAAGTTGTTTCACAACCAAATATTTCTCCACCTGTATAAACTGCATCTGCTCCATACTTTAATGCTATTTTTAATTCTTCTAAGTTTGATACTGGCGCTAAAAGCTCAACTTTATGCATTTATATCACCTCTTTCTTCTTTTTTGTAACTAAGTGCTACACCATCTCCTATAGGTATTAAAGATGTGTCTAAATAATCACACTTACATATATAGTCTAAATAATTTCTCATTCTTTTTACTATTGTTTTCTTTCTTCTTATTACAAAATCATCATGAGCTACCATACCTTTATAAAGTATATTATCAGATATTAATAAACCATCTATTTTTAATTTTCCTATAACCATATCATAGAATAATTGATATTGACCTTTAGCAGCATCTAAAAATATCATATCAAACTCACCTGAAACTCCACTTAGTAATTCTTCAGCATCCCCTTCTAATATAGTTATATTTTTTTCAAATCCAGCTAGTTTTATATTTTCTTTAGCCTTTTCTATCATCTTTTCATTTCTCTCTACAGTTATTATCTCTACATCCTCACCTAATGTAGATGCAAATAATATAGATGAGTATCCTATTGCACACCCAACCTCTAATATTCTTTTAGGCTTTTGCACCTTTAATAATACCTTTAATAAATCAGATACTTCTTTGTGAACTATAGGTACATTATTTTCCTCTGCATAAACTTCTAAGTCTCTTAAAAGTCCACTTTTATCTTGTAATGTATTTCTTATATAACCTTCTACTAAATCATTTACTATATTACTCATAACACTCGCTCCTTAAGTGACGAAAAAAATTAATATAGGATTACACCTTAAAATTCTAAAGCATAATCCATAATTTAAAATCTTATAATTAAATAATTTTTAGTCTATTTCTCATTAGCTTTATTTTTACTTAATTTATCTCTTTCATCTTTATATTCTTTAACGTATTTCAAATGGTCCTCGTAGTTTGTACTATAATTGTTTCCACCATTCATCTTAGCCACAAAGTATAAATATTCTGTGTCTTCTGGATACAATGTAGCCTCTATAGATTTGATTCCTGGATTAGCTATAGGTGTAGGTGGAAGACCTTTATTTTTATAGCTATTATATGGAGAGTTTATTTTTAAATCATTGTATGTTACTATTTTTTTTCTTTCTTCAAAAATATATTGTACTGTTGCATCTGATTGAAGAGGCATGTCTATATCAAGTCTATTATAAAATACACTTGCTATTGTTGGTCTATCTTCATCTAAAACGGCTTCCTTTTCTACAATTGATGCTAAGTTTACAACTTGTGCAAGAGTCATTTTCAACTCTTTTTGTCTATCTTTTAATTTATCGCTATAAACATTTTTAAATCCTAATAACATTGTGTTTAATACTTCTTTTTCTGATACATCTTTGTCAAAATAATACGTTTCTGGGTATAAAAATCCTTCTAAAGAAGTTATATCATCCTCTTTTAAAAAGCTAGCTTCTTTATAAAAATCCTTTGGATTTTTTATTAACTTTTCATAATTTTCTTTAGTTCCTAGTTTTTTATCTACTAATAATGAAACTATTTCTTTCGATGTTGCGCCTTCTGGAATAGTTACCTTGATCCCATCATTATACGTCTTACCTGAAGCTAATACATTTAATATATCATCGTTTGAATATGTTTTATTAAGTAAATATTTTCCAGCCTTTATTGACGGAGCTTTATTACTTAGTTTCACTACAACTTTAAATAGAGTCTTATTTTTTATAAGATTATTTTCATATAATATATTAGACATAGTACCAACACTTGCACCTTGAGGTATTTCTATAACTATGTTTTCTTTATTATTTCTATCAACTGCTCCTATTTGCATATATACAAATATTCCGATCAAAATTATTAATATAATAGCAGTTAATCCTACTACTTTCCACTTATTCTTGCTAAAATCCATAGAGTTTTCTACTCCTTATAAATATATTTATATCCTTTATATTATAAATCTAAGCATGAAAATTTTCAATAAAATTGTCGAACAAATTTGTTTAAGCTCTATTTATAATATAAAAAATTTCACTAGGCTTATAGTTATTAAAGCTTATTTGAATGGAAATTATTAATTTCCTATAATTAAAAAGCCTAACGTTATTGTTTACACGTTAGGCTTTTTATAATCACTTTTTAGAATTTTTTCATTTCATCTTTAGTTACAACACCATAGATTAGTTTTTTAGGCTCTACTTTTTCTTCTACTATTGAATAAGCTTCTATAAATCTTTCTTTAGATGCTTCAAATTTATCTTCTCTATCATAGTGAATATATGCTAATACATCACCTTCATTGACATACTCTCCAACTTTCTTTTCTAAAACTATTCCAGCTGCCATATCAAGTGTATCTTCTTTAGTTTCTCTTCCTGCACCTAAAATCATAGCTGCCATTCCAACTTCCTCTGCTTCTATTTTACTTATATATCCACGCTTTGGAGCTTTTATAGCTACTATATTCTTAGCTTTTGGAAGTAATGAATAATCATCAACTATATTTTTGTCTCCCCCTTGATTTTCTATAAATACTCTTAGTTTATCAAGTGCCGCTCCTGAATTTATAGCTTCTCTTATTTTTTGTACTCCATCTTCAAAGTTATCACAAACTTTAGCTAAAACTAACATATAAGCTCCTAGAGTTTCACATAAAAGAACAAAGTCTTTAGGGCCATTACCCTTTAGTGTCTCTATAGCTTCTATAACCTCTAAAGCGTTCCCTACTGCAAATCCTAATGGTTCATCCATATCAGTTATCATACCTATAGTTTCTCTATTCATACCACAACCAATATCAACCATAGCTTTTGCTAATTCAAATGAGTCATCTAATGTTTTCATAAATGCCCCATCTCCAGTTTTTACATCAAGTAATATAGCATCAGCTCCTGAAGCTAGTTTTTTACACATTATACTTGCTGCTATTAAAGATATATTATCAACTGTTGCTGTAACATCTCTTAGTGCATACATTTTCTTATCTGCTACTGCTATAGATGCAGTTTGTCCGCATACAGCTATTTTATGCTCGTTTACTGACTTTATAAACTTATCAGCTTCCATTTCTATTGAAAATCCTGGTATAGATTCTAGTTTATCTAGAGTACCTCCTGTGTGCCCTAAACCTCTACCTGACATTTTTGCTACAGGCCCACCGCATGCTGCTACAAGTGGTGCCAATGCTATTGTAGTTTTATCTCCTACTCCTCCTGTACTATGCTTATCTACCTTTATACCATCTATATCTGATAAATCTATTACATCTCCAGACTTCATCATTGCTTCTGTAAGGTATACAGTTTCTTCTTTATTCATTTTATTTAAGTATATTGACATTAATAAAGCTGATGCTTGATAATCAGGTATTTCCCCTTTTGAATATTTATCTACAAAAAACTCTATTTCTGATTTACTTAATTCATGATTATCTCTTTTTTTTCTGATTATATCATACATTCTCATAATAATTCTCCTTAATACACTTATATTAATTTATTATTTAGGCTAATCACAATAAGCTTAATACTAATTTAAAAATTAGCATTAAGCTTATTATATAAAGCTATATTTTATTAACTACAGTTTTTACTAAGCTTAAAAATTCTGCCTTTACCTTTTGAGTAGTTTCTATAACTTCTTCATGATCAAGAGGCTGGTCAAGTATTCCAGCTGCCATATTAGTTATACATGATATTCCTATAACATCCATGTTAGAATGAGATGCAACTATAACTTCTGGAGCTGTCGACATACCTACTGCATCTGCACCTAATAGTCTTGCCATTTTAACTTCTGCTGGTGTCTCATATGTTGGACCACTGAAGAATGCATAAACGCCTTCTTGTATTTCCATGTTTAATCCTTTTGCACATTCTTTAACTAAGTTTATATATTCTGGTTTATAAGCTGTTGACATATCAGGGAATCTTACTCCTAATCTATCATCATTTTTTCCTAATAATGGATTACTTCCACTTAAATTTATATGATCTTTAATAACCATTAAATCTCCTGGCTTATAGCTTTCATTTGATCCACCTGCTGCATTAGTTACTATTATAGTTTCTACCCCTAATGCTTTCATAACTCTAACAGGGAAAGTTATTTCTTTTTGAGTGTATCCTTCATAGTAATGGAATCTTCCTTGCATAGCTATAACTTCTTTACCTTCAAGTTCTCCTATAACAAGGCATCCTGCATGCCCTTCTACTGTTGATACTGGGAAGTTTGGTATATCATTATATTTAATCTTTACCGGGTTTTGTATTTCATCACCTAATACACCTAATCCCGACCCTAATATTAGTCCTATTTTAGGTTTTACACTACTCTTTGATTTTATAAATTCTGCACTTTCTTGTATTCTATCAAATATATTATCCATAAATTTTGTCCTCCACAAATTATTTTGTCATCTCATCTTTAAAGCTAGTACCATGTTTTGGCATCTTAACATTTAATATATCTGCAACTGTTGCTCCTATGTCTGCAAAGCTATTTCTTATACCTAAGTTTACACCTGTCTTTAATGATTTTCCATAAACTAATACAGGTATATATTCTCTCGTATGGTCTGTCCCTTTATAAGTTGGGTCATTACCATGGTCTGCATTTATTATAAGTATATCATCATCATTTAATGATTCTATTATTTCTGGTATTCTTGCATCAAACTCTTCTAAAGCTTTTCTATATCCTAAAGAATCTCTTCTATGTCCATATTTTGAATCAAAATCAACTAAGTTTGTAAATATTAATCCATTATTCTCTTTTTTGATGTAGTTTATAGTTTCATCTACACCATGCATATTGTCTTTAGTGTGTATAGCTTCAGTTATACCTTGTCCATTAAATATATCTTCTATTTTACCAACCGCTATAACATCAAGACTACTTTCTTTAATGTTATCAAGTACTGTAGGTTCAAATGGGTTTAATGAATAATCTCGTCTATTAGAAGTTCTTTCAAACTTTCCAACACCTGTTCCTATATATGGTCTTGCTATTATTCTTGCTACAGCATTATCTCCCATCATTATTTCTCTTGCTATTTCACACATTTTATATAATTCATCTAAAGGTATTATTTCTTCATGGGCAGCTATTTGGAATACACTATCAGCTGAAGTATATACTATTACATCTCCAATTTTCATTTGATGTTCTCCATATTCATCTAATATAGCTGTTCCAGAAGCTGGTTTATTTGCTACTACTTTTCTTCCTGTTCTTCTTTCAAATTCATCTATTATTTCTTTAGGGAATCCATTTTCAAAAGTTTTAAAAGGTGTTTCAACTAATATTCCTGTCATCTCCCAATGTCCTGTAGTTGTATCTTTTCCTTGAGATACCTCACTACACTTACCGAATATACCCATTGGGCTTTCTGTTTTTTCTAAAAAGTCAACACCATCTATATTTCCAACTCCTAATTTTATTAGGTTTGGTATTTTTATATCTCTATGTTCTTTAACTATGTTTCCTAAAGTATTAACTCCTATATCGCCAAATTCCTTAGAATCTGGAAGCGCACCTATTCCTACACTGTCGATTATAACCCATACTACTCTACTCATTTGTTTTGTCCTCCTTATTATGGTTTACTTTCTAGGATGTTTTTCTTTTATTTCTCTTCTTACATTTTTATTTATGTGGTTTAAGTATGACTGTAAACTAGATAAGTTAGCATTTCCTAATATTTTACTAACTACAGCTATATTTGCTCCTTCATTTAATAAATGAATTGCGAATGAATGTCTAAGCATACTTGGGTTTATATTTTTATTTATATTAACAGAGCCAGCATGCTTTTTTATAAGCTTCCAAAGACCTTGTCTTGTAAACCTTTGCCCTAGAGAGCTTACAAACAATGCTTTTTCCCCTTTTAATATTAACTCTGGTCTTGCTTCTTTTATATATTTTTCTAAATATATTTTGGTTATTTCAGAAAGAGGTATAACTCTTTGGTTTTTAGTAATATTACAATATATATAGTCTATTTCTAAATCTACATCATCTATATCCATTTCAACTAATTCGGATACCTTTATGCCTGTCCCATATAAGACTTCAAATATAGCTTTATCTCTTATTAATTTAGGAGTTGTTAATTTCGGAAAATTTAATAGTCTTTCTATTTCTTCTTCTGTCAATATATCTAAATCACTTTTTTCTATTTTAGGCTTTTTTATACTTTTTGCCGGATTAGTTTCACTAACATGATTTAAAAATAGATAATCATGAAAAGATTTTATTGAAGATATCATTCTTGATATTGTTGCCACTGATATATTGTCTTTCTCTAGTTTTATTATATACCCTATAATATCATTTTCTACTACATCATTTAATTTTATTGTTTTTTCTTTTAGATAGTCTAAGTATTTTTTAATGTCTATAAAATAAGATGATACAGTATTATCTGATAATCTTTTTTTATCTTTTATATATGCTATATATTCCTTTATAACTTCCATAGTAAACTCCTTATCTGACTAGGAACTTAATAATACCAATACTTATAGTATTTAATATTAATTGTAAACTAACTGTTATAGCTAGTACAATTATGGCATTTAGTAAATATCTTTTTCCTAAAAATAGTATATTATCTCTTTTTCCCTTTTTCAACTCATAAATAACTTCTTTTAGGTAATTAAGTGAAATTAATATTAGTATGATTGCACCTGGTATGATAATTAAATTTTTAAGTAAAACTATTAAAATCATCTTACTACCTTTTAGCTTTAATGCTAGTATAGCACTATTTATAGTATAGCCTATTGATAAACCTTTTAGCATAAATATTATAAGTATTATAGGAAAAGTTATAACTAATAAAGTAAATATACTTATAGAACTCATAAATATAAAATCATTCTTTAAATTAGATATTACTGCATCCTTTGTACCTGAACTTAAATTATAGTATTCTATAACTGGATTAATATTATCCATTATATTATTTTGATGAACTGGCCATATTTTATTTAAAAATGCACCTAATATCACAAATACTATAAATATAAATCCTACAACTATTGTCTGTTCGTTTATTTCTCTAAAATTCCCTTTTCTATATGTTTTTCTCAAATTTATAACCTCCTCTACTACCTTACAAAATACTATGTAAGTAAAGAGGAGGTTATGCATTTTATATTAATTCTTTAGATAATAAAAGACCTATTGAAGTTTTTGCATCTTCAATTTCATTTCTAGATATCATATTATAAGCTTCTTCTAAGTCTATTTTATGAACTTCTAGATCTTCATCATCATCAAAGTTATTATCTCCAGCTGTAAGTCCTGTAGCTAAAAATACATATACTTTTTGATTAGAAAAACCTGCTGATGTGTAAAATTTATGTATTAACTTCATATTTTCTGCACTATAACCAGTCTCTTCTTTTAATTCTCTTATAGCGCAATCTTTAGGATTTTCTCCTATTTCTAATTTTCCTGCAGGAATTTCCCATATAACTTTTTCTATTGCTTTTCTAAATTGTTTAACTAGTATAACCTCATTTTCATCATTTATTGCAACTATTGCCACGGCTCCACCATGTTCTACAATTTCTCTTTTTTGATACCCTTTTTTTTCAATTTCAACAGTATCAACTTTTAAACTAATCACTTTACCTGTATATATTCTATCACTACTTATGGTCTTTTCTTCTTCTCTCATCACAAACCTCCATTAAGTAATACGCTGCACTACTTGCAGCATCAAAAAATTCCTTATCTTGTTCGTAATTCCTACCCATACTTCTAACTTTAAGTCCAAAATGATTTAAATCATTTTGTGTGCTATCGTTTTTAATATATACTACATTATGTTTATCTTTTAATTTATTATTTATTATTTGTTCTTTTATTAGATTTAATTTTTCATCATCATAAGTTGTTATCGGTATGTTTACCTCTACATTAACAATATCTTTAAATACTGTCAAACTATGATGAGATATTCCTCTGTGTCTATCTCTTTTATCTGCAAAACTTACTCGAGGTATAGCTATTGGGAATCCTCCAAGCTTTTTAGCAGCGTCTAAAATAGGTCCTTGTTCTATACCTGTAAATCCATATTTAGTTCCTGTACCTGCAATTCCTGGGCCCATACTTACAAATACTGCATCAGCTTTTAAAACTTCTTTTGCTGTAATTAAAGCTGTATATATATTTATACAATCATAATCTGCACCAAATGCATTTCCTATTGTTATTGTATTATCTATTAGCCCTTTTTCTTTAAGTGTATATACGTTTTTGCTTAAAAATATAGGAAGCGCAGCTCCATCAGTCATTATATACACTAATTTTTTATTAGGGTTATTCTTTTTATATGATGCAACAAATGGAGTTAGCATACTATGAAGAGTACCTACTACCACTGGCATATTGTCTAAACTTGAAAAGTTTTCAATTTTATCATGATAAGGACTTTCTTGTTCTTCTACTGAATCAACTTTTACTTGAAATGGAGTATACCTTAATTTCATTATATGTCCGCCTTCAGTAAATTTGGATTCTAAATTGTTTAAATTTGCTATAACAAAGTGGTATCCTCCAGTTCCTAAACTAAGTTCCACTGCTGTTGTATTTAAAACAACTTCATCTCCTATATTTATCTCACCAGTCATCTTAGAGTAATTATAGGCTCTTTGAATATCTCCATTTAAGTTAACTCTTATATCATCTAGTCCATTAGTTCTATCAACTATGGATTCTACTATTGCTACTCTTTTACTTATCATTATACTACCTTCCTAACTTATCTATGAAATTTAAAACTTTATTTTTTTCAATTATTTTTGTTAGTGAATATTTTTCTGTAAGTATATGTATAAAAATTAAAAATGCTAACCATAATAATCTAACTTTTAACGAATATCCAAGTACAAATAGTATTCCTATTGATATTCCAAGCACGTTAGATCCAGTATCACCCATCATAGCTTTAGCTTTTAAATCATATCCAAAATACGCTAATACATTTGGAAGTATTAAAAGAGGAAGTGCTTTTGTAAATCCAGTTAAAGTTATAAATATTGATACCATTATAATTAAGTATACCTTTATAGCTCTTCCTGGTCTTAAATCTAGTAAATTCATTAAGTTTGTAGATAAAGCTATTATTAAAGTATTTATAATCAAATCTCCTATACTTTTAGATACTCCTAAAGATATTACAATACCTATAAACCCTCCAAATAATGCTTTAAATCCACCAGTAGTAAGACTACCTTTTAATAGACTTTTAAAGTGACCTTTTAATCCACTTACATCTCTGTTTCCTACTATGTCATCTAATATCCCTGCAAAAAACATGCATATCATTCCAAATATATACATAAATAAGTATAATAAATTTTCATAATTCGTTGTTGAAAATACAAGTATTGCACTATTTATTACTACCATTGGAAGAAATACAATACCCATACTTACAGGTATCATATCGCCTTTATAATTTGGTCTAACAACGTTGCTATCAACTAATAAATTTTTAAATAAAGGTATTATGGCATACGTGCCGCCTATACCTACTATTAATAAAATGGTATAAAGTATATAAGTTTCCAAAATACTACCTCCATTCTTTTCTTTTTTGCTTTAAAACTTTCTTAATATGATAGAACTGCTTTCCTCTATGAATAAATCCTTTTAAGTTTCTTCCAGTTTCACTATGAGTCATATTAACTAGCACTTCTTTTATTGTATATCCATACTTTAATATATCTATGGTCATTCCAACTTCCACACCATATCCAAATGGTATTTCATCAAATTTTTCTAAAACTTCTTTTTTGAAAATTCTTTGCCCAGATAAAGTTGCATCTAATTCTTTACCTGTCATTTCTAAAACAGATTCTTTAGCTAATCCTTTTACAAAACCTAATCCACCCTTTTTCTTAGCAGGTGGGAATTTTGCTATTATTACATCTGCTTCATTATTCAATATAGGTGTTATAAGTTTTTCAACTTCTCTTGATGAACTTCCTAAGTCTCCATCTAAAAAACCTATAATATCTGCATTTTTCATAGCTATTTTAAGTCCATAGTTTAGTGCGTATCCTTTACCTCTATTTTTATCTAGTGTAAATACTTTAATTTTATCATCTTTAACATTCGATGCTACTAAACTTGTCTTATCACTAGAACCATCATCTACAACTATCACTTCATTTATCTCTTTTATATTTTCTATACTTTCTAATGTATCTTTTATTTTATCTTCTTCGTTATAAGCTGGTATTATTATACTTATATAAGGATTCATTTTTATCTCTCCTTTATTTATTTCTTATATGGTATTAATGCATCTGAACCTTCTAATCTTCCAAAGTTTTCACCTGTTCTACCTTCTTTCAAAGATATAACTAAAGATAATTTTCCTACACCTTCGTTTATATTATCTATAGTTGTAATTTTATCCTTAGCATATAATTCTATATTTGAAAATTTGGCATCAGATTTTTGAACACCTACCATATACTTATTTTCTTCTTTTAACTTAGAAATTAATATTTTATCTATTTTTTCAAATTGTTCTTTACCAGTTTTAGGGTCATTCCCTCCAGCTAAAACAACAGAATCATAATTCATATAGTTACTATTTAAAGCATTTACTTTTAATACTCCTAATTCTTGAAGATATCTTAATTTATCACTAGCATCTTCACCTTTTAGTGCCTCTACTATATAGTTTATTAGGTCTTGTTCACTTTTCATTTCTATATTTAACTTTTCTGATATTTCCTTTAATTTAGTATCATTATATATATTATTTTTTAGGACAATGTCAAATGCTAAAGAACCATTAGCTTTAGTTATTGTTTCCCCTATTTCTTTTGTATAGTCATTATTATCATTAGTTGATATTATACCTATATTTTTTTCTTGTAATTCACTAACTATTACTTTATCTACATTTTGGTTAATAAATTCTATTGCTTTATCGTAATCAGTAGTTACGGTAGCTAAAGTTTTTTCTAAATTATCATTTTTACTTTTTAAACTTTCAAATTTAGTATCTAAATCCTTTATAATCTCAGCTTGTTGTTTGCCTAGTTCTTGGTCATAGTTTAGGTTAAATCCAACTAATATACCTATTCCTAAAGCTATAAATATAGCACCTATAGTGACTATATAATATTTCATATTTATATGCATTTTTTTCCTCCTAATTTACATCTGTAATAATAATCTAAGCTTAAGTTGCATTAAGTGTATAAATTGTTGAGCACCTGGCAATATCAATATAAGAACTAATATCGGGAATAGTGCAGTAGCTATAAGTGCCCAAATATATTTCATTTTTAATTTACTTCTGTATAGTAAATTAACTCCTTTTGCATCTATAAGTTTAGAACCTATTTTTAATCTAACTAAGAATGTACTTGCCATTCCTTTTCTTCCTTTTTCTAAGAAGTCAATCATATTAGAATGTGTTCCAAGAGCAACTATAAGTTCAGCCTTATACTCATACGCTATAAGCATAGCTATATCCTCACTAGTTCCTGGTGCTGGAAATACTATTGCATTTAGTCCTAAATCTTGTACTCTTTTAAGTCCTGGTGCTCTTCCGTCTGTATATGCATGTACTATTATTTCATTAGCTTTCTTTAGTGCTTCATCACTTACACTATCCATATCTCCAACTATAACATCTGGAGTATATCCAAATTCTAAAAGTGCATCTGCTCCACCATCAACACCAACTAGTATTGGTTTCATTTCTTCTATGTAAGATAATATTGTACTTAAGTCTTGCTTGTAATCTTGACCCCTTACAACAATTAGCACATGCCTGTTAGCATAGTTTGTTGTAACATGAGGTATTTCAACCTCTCCTAGTATGAATCCTTTTTCTTTCTTTGCATAATCTATTGTATTATCTATAAATCTATCTAGTTCAACAGATAAGTTTTCATACGCTTTTTTTAATTTAATTGATACTTCTTGTTTATCTAAAACTTCACCTTGTCCTAAAACTTCTCCGTCTCTATATATCTTTCCATCTATAACTTCAATTATTTGACCTTCTTTTAGTTCATGAAATAACTCTTCTCCTACATTATCAACTATAAGGATATTTTTTTCAGTCAATATTCCTGGTCCTTTATTAGGATACCTTCCACTTATAGATTGTGATGCATTTATTATAAGTTTGACTTTACCTTCTACTAAAGAATTTGCAGCTACTTCATCAATATCTATATGATTTATTACTGCTATTTCTCCACCTGTAAGCCTCTTCGCAAGTCTTTTCGTTTTTCGGTCTACCTTAATAGGGGCTTCGACTCTCATATTTAAAACCTCCGATATCATTTTTAAAATCACATAACATTATAGCATTATTTAACAATAAAAGAAATGTTTTAAGGTTGTTTTACTTTTTTACTTATCTTTATTGATTTTCTTATATTAATAAGAAATTTTATTTAATATTAAAATTTTTTTATACTTTATATTAACTTTTATGACATAATTTTATTGTATTTTAGCTAGTTCTATAAGTGTTTCTTTTTTATTTAAATTTGGATTTTTCATAACTTCATAAAGTAATTCTTCTAATTTTTCACCAATTTCTTTTCCCATATATCCAATATTTCTCAATAATTTTCCATCTATATTTAAATCTTTTATAGTGTAACACTCTTTATTTCTTTCTATTTTTATTATCGTATTAACATATGTATCTAATACTTTATTTTTTTCTTTTAATTTACAATTATCGTCTTTTAAAATATAACTATAATAAATTCTTTTTAACTTAAAAACTTTAATTAAATTACTATATCCTATTTGCCTTAGCCTTTCTTTAATTTTTATTTCATCTGTATTATTTTCATCTAAAAACATATTTTCAATTAATTTATTACAATTATCTATAGTTTTTTTGAGTATCTAAGTAAATTAATTATACTTTTATCTTCTTCATAACTAACTTCATTTTCTTTTCTATTTATAATTAAATATTCTAACATAACTAAACGTTCTTCTAAGCTATTACTACACTTAGATAATATATCTAGCTTGTTTTCAAATATATATTTTTCATCTTTATCTAAATCAAGTTTAATACCTAAATATTTTAAAATTTTAGTTTTGTATAAAATAATAATCATTTTAGGATTTTTACTTAGTATTATTTTATTAAATTCATCTGTTATTCTCTCTATACTTATGTTTTTAATTATACTCGCATTTTTATATATACTATTTAAAGTATTTTCTTCAATTTCAAATCCCAATTTTGCGCTAAATCTAATAGCTCTTACTATTCTCAATCCATCTTCGTTAAATCTTTCATTTGGGTTTCCTACTGTTTTTATAATTTTTCTTTTTATATCATTTACTCCATCAAATTTATCAATTAATCCTACTTTATCGTTGTATGCCATTGCGTTTATAGTAAAATCTCTTCTTTTTAAATCATGATAAATATTTGATGTAAATTCTACACTTTTAGGCCTTCTATTACCCTCATATTCACTTTCAAGTCTATATGTAGTTATTTCATATAGTTCTTTATTAACTATGACGCTTACAGTCCCATGCTTTATTCCCGTTTCTATAGTTTTATACTCTTTAAATATTTCTAATATTTTCTTTGGTGTAGCATTGGTAGCTATATCATAATCACTAGGCTCTAAATTTAAAATATAATCCCTTACACATCCACCGACTATAAAAGCTTCATATCCATTTTCATATATCTTATTAATTATAAATTCAACTTTTTTAGGTAGATTTATTTTCATATTTTTCTCCTTATATACAATAATGAAAACACTGTATTTTATATAAATTTTATGTAGTTTTACTATTTATATACTTAGGCATAAATAAAGCCTTCTTTTATCTAGAAGGCTTTTTTCTTTATATAATTATTTTACCATACTGTGTTCTAATCTTAATTTATCTGCTATCATTGCTATAAATTCAGAGTTAGTTGGCTTTCCTTTAGTATTATGAACTGTATATCCAAATAATTGGTTTATTGTATCAACTTTACCTCTACTCCATGCAACTTCTATCGCATGTCTTATAGCTCTTTCTACTCTACTTGGAGTAGTATTAAACTTCTTAGCTATACTAGGATATAATTCTTTTGTTACAGCTCCTAACAATTCAACATTTTCTATAACCATTTTTATAGCTTCTCTTAAATATAAATACCCTTTTATATGAGCTGGTACACCTATTTCATGTATTATATTAGTTATTTCTGTTTCTATATTTCCTACATTTTTAACAAAGTCACTTCTTGTCATTTGTATATCAGCATGACTTTTAGGCTTTGTTTCTATATGGCTTACCCTATTTGACACTAATTCTCTTATTCTATTTATAAATATTACAAAATCAAAAGGTTTAACTATATAGTAATCTGCTCCTAAGTTTATAGCACTTTGTGTTATCTTATCTTGACCTACTGCTGATAAAACTATTATTTTTGGCATTTTAGGTATATTCATAGCATTTAATTTTTCTATAACCCCTAAACCATCTAAGTGTGGCATTATAACATCTAATACTAATAAATCTGGTTGCGTTCTTTGTACTAAGTCTAACGCTTCTATCCCGTCTTTTGCAATACCTAATATTTCTATATCATTTTCATTAGATAAATACTCCTTTAGGACTTGACAGAAATCCTTATTATCATCGGCTAAAACTATTTTAATTTTTTCGTTCACTAAAATTCCCCCCATTAATAAAACATATTATCTTTTTTATATATAATAATATCAAAAGTTTTTCACTACTAAGCATATTCGACATACTAAAATTATATTCCTTCTACAAGTTTTGTTTTTTTTAATATCTCTTATCTAATTCTATCATCTCACTTATAAAAATACCATAACCTTTTTTAGGATTATCTTTAAAAACATGAGTTATTGCACCAATTATTTTATTATTTTGTATTATGGGCGATCCACTCATACCTTGAACAATTCCACCTGTATAATCAATCAACTTTGGGTCTATCACTTGGATTACCATATCCCTATCATTATTTTTATCACTTAATATACTCTTTATTTCTATATCATAACTTATTATATTTCTATTTTCATCTTCAAATAAAATATATGCTTTTCCTAATTTTACATCTTTAGAATTTCCTACTTCTATTAATTGTGTAAATTTATTTTTTTTTCCTATCATACTTCCGCTTATTCCAAAATTAGAGTTTTCAGAAAACTTTCCTATTGGACTTTCTGTACTAAATTCACCTTTTATGTGTCCAACTTTATTGTCATTTCCCTTTATTATTTTAAGACTTGTGGGGTTATATATGTATCCTTGTTTTATTCTTAATAATTCATTTATGTCTACATCTGTAATAGCATGTCCTATTGCCTTAAATTTATCATTTTCTGGGTCATAAAATGTTACTGTTCCTATCCCAGATATTCTGTCTCTTACCCATAAACCTAATTTAGATTTTCCATTTTCTTTTTTTAATTTTAAATTTTCTTTCAAATATTTATTATCTCTTTCAAATACTACTTCTATTTTATCTTTTTTAGTTTCTTTTAAAATTTCTTTTACTTGTTCAGTATTTTTTATTTCCTGTCCATTTATTTTTACTATATTATCTCCTCTTTTAAGATTACCTATATACTCAATATCATCTTTTTCATATCCTACTACTAACACTCCATCTGTATCAGCCTTAACCCCTACTACTTTTCCAAATGGATACACATATTTTTTTTTATCACCTTCACTTAAATTTAGTGTTTCAATACCAGATTGCATATATTTTTCATTTAAAAATTTAAATCCTAAAAATATAAAACTGAATATTGCTATAAATAATACTAATTTATTACTTTTAATATTTTTCATTTTACCCGCTCCCTGATTTCTATTTTATGTATTTAGCATTCCTTGGTATGAAAAATTTATTCCCTTATTATTTACTTTTTCTAATATAATAGAAATAAAAAAAGAAGCCTTAAAGGCTTCTTTTTGCTAATTCTATTATTTCACTGGCATGTTCCATTGTTTTTTCTGTTATATTACTTCCTGCTATAAGTCTTGCTATCTCATCACGCTTTTGATCATGATTAAGTTTTTTTATAGTGGTAAAGGTTCTATCATTTGAAGTACTTTTTTCTATACAATAATGAGTATCTGCATTTGCTGCAATCTGAGGTAAATGAGTTATACATATAATTTGTTTTTTCTTACCTATATTACTAAGTTTTTCACCTACAATTTGAGCCGCTATTCCACTTATCCCTGTATCTATTTCATCAAATACTAATGTATCTATTTGATCTATATCTGCTAGTATTGTCTTAAATGCAAGCATAAATCTAGACATCTCTCCACCTGATGCAACTTTGTATATTGGTTTAATATCTTCACCTAAGTTAAATGATATCATAAATTCAATATCATCTTTTCCATTTGCAGTAAATGAACTATCTTTAAAGTTAACCTTAAATACTACGTTTTTCATATTTAAGCTTTTTAATTCGTCTAATAAAACTGCTTCTAACTTTGATGCTACTTTTAATCTTTCATTTGTTAGATTATTTGCTTTTTCTAAAAGAACTTTTTCTAATTTTATTATTTCGGACTTTAACTCTTCTACTTTTTCATCTCTATTTAATATTTCATCTAATCTAGCTTTAGTTTTATTATAATATTCAAAGATTTCGTCTATATCTTCCCCATATTTCCTTCTTAGGTTATTGATTTCATCAACTCTAGTCTCTATCTGTTCTAATTCATATGGTTCAAAATCTATACTATCTTTATAATTTCTTATATCTCTAGATATATCTTGAAGTTCATACATTATTCTTTCTATATCATTATTGTAATCACTTAATGCTTTATCATATTGAGATATAGAACTTAATTCGCTAACTGCATTTCCTATTAAATCAACTGCATTTACACTTCCCTCATATAAATGTTGATAAGTTAAATTTAAGTTGCTATATATTTTTTCGCTATTTCTATAAACATCTCTTTGTTTTAATAGTTCTTCATATTCATTTTTACTTAAATTTGCAGCTTCAATTTCATTTATTTGAAATTTCAACAAATCAATTTCTCTTTGAATTTGCATATCATCTTTATTTTCAGTTAGTGTATTTAATGCTCTTTTAACTTCACTATACTTACGGTATATATCTTTATAATCAACTTTAAATTCTTCTAATTCATTTTCTCCAAATAAATCTAAAAATTCTAAATGTGTTTCTTTATTAAATAACGCTTGAGTTTGATGTTGACCATGAACATCTATTAGTGTTTTTGATATATCCTTAAGTACAGACATTTTAACAGTTCTTCCATTTACTCTTGCAACACTTTTTCCATCTGAATATATAACTCTTGTTATTACTAGTAAATTATCATCTTCTAATTCTATATCATTTTCATTTAAAACTTGTTTTAGGTTAACATTTTGGCATTGAAATATAGCTTCTACTAATCCCTTTTCCGTTCCTTTTCTTAGGAAAGATCTATCATATTTTTCACCTAAACAAAGTCCTAATGCATCTATTATTATAGATTTTCCTGAACCTGTTTCTCCTGTTAATATATTTAAATTTTCATCAATGCTTAGTCTTAATTCTTCGACTAAAGCACAATTTTTCATATATAGTTCAAGGATCAAATTAAATCCCCCTCTTTTTATATACAATTTATAATTTGTATAATTTGTATGTTAGTATCTAGTTATTTTTAATTTGCCTAGTCTAAAGTATGAGAAGCTTCTACAACTTCTACTATCTTTTTACTATGAATTTCACTATCAAAAGTATATTCTTCATTTCCATTTCTTAAATGGATTAGGTATTCTATATTGCCTTCTGGACCTTTTATAGGAGAATAATCTAAGCCTAATATTTCAAATCCATTTTTCACTGCAAAATTAGATACCATTTCTATAACTTCAATATGAGTAGATTTTTCTCTAACTACACCTTTTTTACCTACTTTTTCTCTCCCTGCTTCAAATTGAGGTTTTATTAATGCTACTACTTCTCCTCCAGGACATGTAAGTTCTTTTGCCTTTGGAAGAACTAGTTTTAAAGATATAAATGAAACATCTATTGATGCAAAATCTGCAAACTCTTTTGTGTTTTCTATGGTTACATGTCTTATATTAGTTCTTTCCATACAAACAACTCTTTCATCTTGTCTTAATTTCCAAGCAAGTTGCCCATATCCTACATCTATAGAAAATACTTTTACTGCTCCATTTTGAAGCATACAGTCAGTAAATCCTCCTGTTGATGCACCTATATCCATACATACCTTGCCTTCTAAGCTTAAATCAAAGTTTTTCATAGCTTTTTCTAACTTTAATCCACCTCTACTTGCATATGGTATTGGATTACCTTTAACTTCTATCTTTGCATCATCATTTACATCTACTCCTGCTTTGTCACATCTTTGATCATTAACAAATACAAGACCTGCCATTATAGCTCTTTTGGCTCTTTCTCTACTTTCAAAATGACCTTGTTCTACTAATAATACATCTATTCTTTTTTTCATGAAGTTACCTTTCTTGTTTATAAACTTTTTATTTTATCTGCTATTTTACTTGGTGATAAATTTATACTTTCATAGATGTCGTCTGCATTTCCATGCGGTACAAATTCTTCTGGAAGACCTATATTTACTATCTTAGATTTATATCCATTATCAATAGCAAATTTATTTATTCTACTTCCAAATCCTCCAACAACTACATTATCTTCTATTGTAACTATAGTTTTATATTCTTTAAATAAAGAGTGTAATATCTCCTCATCCATAGGTTTTAAAAACCTTGCATTTACTATGGTAGGGTTTATATCTGATTCTGATAGCATTTTTTTAGCTTCTATACTATGTTTAACCATAGTCCCTATTGCTAATATTGCTATATCCTTACCTTCTGATAAAACCTCATAACTTCCTAATTTTATAGGCTTATAATCTCCTAAATCTATGTCATAAGCATTTCCTCTTGGATATCTAATGGCTAAAGGTGAATCTAATTCTAAAGATAAATCCATCATTAGACTTAATTCCCTGCTATCTTTCGGTGCCATTACTATAATATTTGGAACTATATTTAAGTAACTTAAATCAAACATACCATGGTGTGTTTCTCCATCATTTCCTACAATTCCAGCTCTATCTATAAGAAATGTTACAGGTTTTTTTGTTATACATACATCATGTATAAGTTGGTCATACCCTCTTTGTAAGAAAGAAGAGTACACTGCAAAGTATGGCTTCATTCCATTTTTTGCAAGTCCAGCTGCAAATGTAGCTGCATGTTGTTCAGCTATACCTACATCAAAGAACCTTTTAGGATATACTTTTTCAAATACATTAAGTCCTGTTCCAGACGGCATAGCTGCAGTTATTGCAACAATATTATCATTATTAGCTGCCATTTGTACTAATTTCTCACCTACTTGTGAAGATATTGATTTCGTACCTGAACTTTTTATTCCTTCTTTTATATCAAATTTTGATACACCATGATATTTATCAGGTGCTTCCTCTGCGTATCTATATCCCTTACCTTTTTTAGTTATTACATGAATTAAAGTTGGACCTTTGCGATTTTTTACCTTTTTTAATATTTCTATTAATTCTTTAGTGTTATGACCATCAATTGGACCGTAATACTTTATACCTATAGACTCAAAAAATGCACATTCTTGAGGTGTAAACTTATCTATAATACTATCTTTTACTTTATTTGCAGTCTTAGATATTAAGTTCCCTCCTGGAGCTACACTTAATATTTTTTCAACTTCATCTTTTACTTTATTCATTGTTGAATTTCTTATTAAGCTTGATAGATGTTTTGACATACCGCCAACATTTTTATCTATAGACATTTCATTATCATTAAGAATAACTATCATATCTGTATTTGTATATCCTAAATGATTAAGCCCTTCAAGAGCCATACCACCAGTTATAGATCCATCTCCTATCACTGCTATTACACTATTGTCTTCATTTTTTATATCTCTAGCACATGCAATACCTTCAGCCACTGAAATTGATGTAGAACTGTGCCCAGTGTCAAATAT
The DNA here is from genome assembly GCF_017590215.1 of Clostridium sp. CCUG 7971. Taxonomy (GTDB): domain Bacteria; phylum Bacillota; class Clostridia; order Peptostreptococcales; family Peptostreptococcaceae; genus Faecalimicrobium. Next base: position 10,583 of record NZ_JAFFPK010000031.1, on the reverse strand, counting down.
ATCATGAGGACTTTCATTCTCCTTTGGAAATCCACTTAATCCATTAAATTGTCTTAAAGATATGAAGTCATTCTTTCTGCCTGTAACAATCTTATGTACATAAGATTGATGACCTACATCCCAAACTATTTTATCTTTTGGACTATTAAATACTTTATGAAGTGCTAAGGTTAACTCTACTACACCTAAGTTAGATGCGAGATGACCTCCGGTTTGAGAAACAGATCTTACCAAAAATTTCCTTATATCCTTTGCTAAAAAATCCATTTCATCTATGCTCATAACTTTTATATCATCTGGAGAATTTACTTTATCTAAATATTTATACATGCTATCCTCACCTTTTACTGATCAAATTTTTATTAACTTAAAAAAGCCTTCTATGAGAAGACTTTTTCTTTACATAGTTTTACATAATCGCAAAATGAATATATCTTAGTATTGACTAAGTTATATTCATTTTATAACTATATTAAAATATAAAAATCATATCATATTGTATATGTTCTTTCAAACTAAGACATTACTATGGCAGTTACAATTCCTAGTATTGCTCCAAATAAAACTTCTTTTGGAGTATGTCCTACTAGCTCCTTTAATCTATTTTGTTCTATATGTTTTTTATGATGTAAATCATCTAATATTTGATTTAAAATAGCAGCCTGCTTTCCTACCGATCTTCTAACACCTGACGCATCATACATTATTATAAGTGCAAATACTGCTACTATTGCAAAGTCCGTTGAACTAAATCCTCGTTCGATTCCTACTAGTGTCGCTAGACTTGTTACAAAGGAACTATGAGAACTTGGCATACCTCCAGAAGTAAAAATTCTTGAAAAATCAATTCTTTTAACTTCTCCAGTAAATATTTTAAAAAATTGTGCTAAAAAACAAGCATATATACTTATTCCTAAAACTCTGTTGCTAAAAATCTCCGAAAAAACGTCCATTTATCCTCCTTAATATTCTCTATCTATTATATAATCTGCTAAGCCAACTAGAAACTCTGAATTAGTCCCTATATCTTTTATATTATCTTTAGCTTCTTCTATTAACTTATGTGCAATTATTTTAGATTCTTCTAAACCTAATAAAGAAGGATATGTTGATTTATGATTGTCTATATCACTTCCAACTTTTTTGCCTAGCTTTGCCTCGTCACCTACTATGTCTAATATGTCATCTACGATTTGGAATGACAATCCTATATTTTTTGCATATTTTGTTATCTTATCTAAATTTTCTTCGCTAGCATCACCGATTATAGCTCCAGCTCTCATACATCCAATTATTATTGCCGCTGTTTTATTATTGTGTATATAATCTAACTTTTCCTTAGGTATTTGTTTATTTTCGCTTTGAACATCAACTACCTGTCCACCAATCATGCCATATATTCCCGATGACTTTGCTATTTCATTTATAGCCTTTAAATATTCTCTAGGGTTTTCCTTTTCTATTGAATTTGAAAGCATAATTTCAAAAGCATAATTTAAAAGAGCGTCTCCTGCAAGTATTGCCATATCTTCTCCGTATACTATATGGTTAGTTTTTCTTCCTCTTCTTAAATCATCATTATCAAGTGCTGGTAAATCATCATGTATTAATGAATATGTATGTATCATTTCTATAGCAACTGCAAAAGGTATTGCATCTTTCTCATTACCGCCTACAATTTTACATGCTTCTAGTGTCAAAATAGGCCTTAACCTTTTTCCTCCAGCTCTTAAACTATAATTCATAGACTCCATAATAGTCTTTTGATATCCTTCTTCTTTAGGCATATATATATTTAATAGCTCTTCTATATAATTAGCTCTTTCCTTTAGAGATTGTTTAAACTCCATGTTTATTCCTCCCTCATATCTAAATCTTCTTCTATTCCCAATTGAGTAAATTTACTTATTTTAAGCTGTGCATCTTCTAAAAGTTTATTGCAATGTTTATAAAGACTGATACCTTCTTCATATAAACTTAATGATTCATCTAAGCTAGCACCTTTAGATTCTAATTTTTCTAATATTTCTTCCAATTTCTTATAGGCTTGTTCATATGTTAAATTCATATTTATACCTCTTTATTTTTAATTTTCTCTACAATACACTCTATATTTCCATCTTTTAATACTATATCTATATCGTCTTTGAATTTTAATTCTTGTACACTATTTATAACTTCTCCATCTTTTTGAACTATACTATATCCTCTATCTATTGTAGCAAGTGGGCTTAGATTATGAAGTATAGCTCCTACATTTGAAAGTTTTTCCGTTTTTTTGTATATATTATTTTCTATCTCAGAACTTATTTTATCATATATTTTGTCTAATTGTATAATTTTATCTCTTATGATGTATGATTCTAGGTAACCATTTATTTTATCAAATGTTGAATTTAATTTATATTCATTAACTTGGATATTATTTATTAATGACTTATTCATTCTGTTTTTTATATTTTCAAGCTTATAATTTATATCATCTAGTGATGGAGTTGCTATCTCTGCTGCTGCAGAAGGTGTCGGCGCCCTCATGTCAGATACAAAATCACATATAGTAAAATCTGTTTCATGGCCTACTGCTGATATTATAGGAATTTCTGATTCAAATACTGCTCTAGCAACAATTTCCTCATTAAATGACCAAAGTTCTTCTATAGATCCTCCACCTCTTCCAACAATTATGGTATCTACATTATCTCTTTCGTTGAAAAATTTAATACCTTCGCATATATCATACTTAGATCTATCACCTTGAACATTTACTGGATAAAGTTTAATGCTAACCTTAGGGTATCTCCTTTTTATAACATTTATTATATCTCTTATAACAGCTCCAGTTGGAGATGTTACAACTCCTATTGAATTTGGAATTTTAGGTATAGTTTTTTTATGCTTTGTATCAAATAAACCTTCTTTACTTAACTTCTCTTTTAGCTTATTAAACTCTATATATAAGTTTCCTATTCCTTCTATCTCTACACTATTTATATATAATTGGTATGAACCATCTCTTTCATAAACAGATATATACCCGTCAGCTATAACTTTTACCCCATTATTTAGCTTCATTGTAGGATCATAGTTATTTCTAAATATTACACAATTTAATTTAGAATTTTCATCTTTTAATGATAAATAAACATTACCACTAGTGTGTACTTTAAAATTTGATATTTCTCCTTTAACTTTTAAATTATATAATATTGGGTCATTACTTAAAATTCTTTTTATATATGAGTTTGCTTCACTTATATCTAAAGCTCTTAGTTTCATTTTTATTCTCCTAAAATTTGCTTATCTAAGCCTATTATAGCACATCCTATACCATTGTCAGTTGCATACTCAGGCTTTGTAAAATATGTATCTACTTTATGCTTTTTTAGCTTTAAGCTTAATTCTTTTGATATATACTTACTTGCCGATACTCCTCCTGCAAATACAACCTCATTTACATTATATTTTTCACTTATATATAGTATAGACTTATACATATTTCTAACAACTGAATCTAGTACTAATTTAGATATATATTCTTCGCTTTCATCATTTATAATTTTATATATTTGATTTTCAAGACCTGATAAATTCATATAACCTTCTTTTACAGAAGTTTTTAGACCTTGTTTTATTTTTTCTTTACATTTCATAGCAGATTCATCTATGTATTTTCCAGCTGGAAATTTATATCCAAGCTTTACACCTACTCTATCTATAAACTGCCCAAAACTTATATCTTTACTTCCCCCAACTATATCTATACTATACTTGGAATTAGTTTTATCTTTATTTTCATTTATCAAAAGTATTTCCGTAGTACCTCCAGACATATGAACAGATAAAAACTTTTCTTTATTTTTTATTTCGTTTATTAAAAGACTTGATTCTATATGATTTTCTTGATGACTAGTTACATATAATGGACACTTAATCATGCTAGATGACAATTTCGCAAAATTATATCCTGCCATAAATACTGGCATATATGAATCCTTTACTGGCCTTGGTTTATTTGATACACATATACCTACTATATTATAGTTTTTAGTAAGCTCTTTTATTTCCAAGCTTAATTCTCCTAAGTTATTAATATGCTGAAATACAGCTTCACTTTGTCTAAGCCCATTTCCATTTTCTTTTACCTTTAGCATAATTTTTTTATTAAAAATTACTTTTTTACCTAAAGATATAGCTGCTATAGAAGTTGTATAGCAGCTAGTATCTATTCCGATTATTATATTATTTTCCTGAAAGTTCATTAACAACACTTCCTAATATTCCGTTTATAAACTTAGGAGCTTTGTCATCACAGTATATTTTTGAAATTTCTACTGCTTCATTTATAGAAACTTTATTTGGTATTTCTTTAGCAAATAAAATTTCACATACCGCTAACTTTAATATAGATGCATCTACCTTTGGCATTCTGTCTACTGTCCAGTTCTTAGCATATTGGTTTATTAATTCATTTATTTTATCATTGTTTTCTTTTAAGTAACCGCACATATTTTTCATATAATCTTTATCTATTACATTTTCTAATTCTAATGTTCCAAGTTCTATTTCCGGATTATTAGAGTATTGTAATCTAAGTTCTTCATATCTATTAACTATATATTCAAAGTTATTATTTAAAAAACTATCTAATATATCACCCATATCTTCTTTAGTTAAATCCGCTTGATATATTAATTTCATCATATATTCTCTACTTGTTACTTTTTTTGCCTTATCGTTTCTCATTGGTTGTAATCCTCCTTCAATTCCTATTATGCGCACATTAAGCAAGAAAAAACCCTCTGATTTTTCAGAGGGTATGTATTAACTTTTTTTGATTTGCTTAGCTTCTTCTTTCTCAGCCTTTTCTCTTTTAAAGCTGACTCCTTGAACATGTATATTCACTTGAGAAACTTTTAATCCTGTCATTGTTTCAACAGTATTAGCTACATTTTCTTGAATCTTAAAAGCTATGTCAGGTATAGATACACCGTAGTCTATCATAACCATTACATCTAAGTTAACTTCCTCTTCTTCTATTTGTATTTTTACGCCATTATTTTTAAGTAATTTATCTGTGAATGTTGTATTCGTTTCTACGCCTTCAACCTCTAAAGCTGCAAGTCCTGCTATAGTAGCAATAACTTCATTAGATATTTTCACTTGTCCAAAATTGTTATTTTCCATGATAAAGACTACCCCCTTATTTTAAGGAACTATTTTATAAGTATAATAATACCAAATACAAATGAACTTTGCAAGAAAATAACCTCAGTTATATTCTGAGGTTTATATATTTTCTTAAGATATTTAGGATTATTTTATTTCTAATTTTGATTATTATTCATTAATTTTATATTTTCATATTTTACACTTGCTTGTTCTGCTACTAAGTCAAATACTTTAGCTGCATCTGCTTTGTCTAATTTTTCTTCATTTACAACAACATTTACATTTTCACTGCTTATGTACACTAGTGCATCTTCAAATCCTTTAGCGCTTAGTAAATTTTCTATTTTTAGTTCTGTTTCTTGATCTTTAACTAATTGAAGTTTCATTGATGAAGCTTCTTTTCTAGATTCTTCAGTTGTAGATGGATTATTTATCATTTCATTTAAGTCTTGAGTTAACTCATTTCTTTGTTTTTCTCTAGTCATTTTCATATCTAATATATATGTAGCTTTTTTCATATTTTTTTCTGATGTTAATTGGCTTTTTATTTCCTTACTAGTTTCTGTAGCTTTTTCATTTATTTTGTTAGTTTTACTATCTACTACTTCAACTTCTACATCTTCTTTACTTGCTTCTCTTTTAGCTTCTTTATTATTTTCGCTATCTTCATTTTTTTTCATTTGAGCTTGTTCATATGCCTTCATTTCTTTAGACGTTTCAAGTACAGACTTTTGACTGAACTTATAATTAACTACTCCTAATACAACTAGCATTGCTGATAAACTTATTACTACAAATCCTCTTCCCTTATAATTGAATCTCATTTTTATCCCCCCAAGTTTAATATAATTATTTAGTATATACTTCTACTTGATGTCCTGATACTTGTAATGCTGTTTGTACTGCGCTATAAAGAGTTTCTTTAACACGCGAATCACTAGCTCCACTTGATACCACTATAACCCCTTTTATTTTAGCCTCATTGGTTTTTAGTACTACAGGGTTATTTGAACCAGATGTTATCATAGTTTTATTTTCGCTAGATGTCGTTACTGTTCTTTCTCCACCTTGCGCATCTGTTTCTTGCGTTTTTTCTGTGTTTGAATTAGAGTTAAATGCCGGTTGAATCTCCTCACTAGATTCAAATGTTATCATTACATCAACATCTCCAGCTCCCTCTATTTTTGATAGTATATTTTTTAGTTTTGTTTCTATAGCGTCATTTTTATTTTCCTTTGATGCTTCTGTCTGTTTATCAGTCTTAGCATTTTTTTCTTCTTCACCTTTTTTATCATTAGAAAAGCCCGGCAATACTATAAGCGCTATAGCACATATAACCCCTAAAGATAATAGTGAGTATATCTTTTTCTTATCTTTTTCATTTAAGTTTTTAAACATTCACCCAACCCCTATTAATCAATTTCTATAGTTTCAATTGATACATCAAGTATTTTTACTAAATCTTCTTTTAACTTATTTTCATTTAGATTAAGTTCATGCTCCTTTTCTTTTGGTGCATCCTTTTCTTTAAATACTTGTTTAGATTTTTCTTTTTCATTAGATTGTATGTCCTCATTTTGACTTTTATTACTATTATTTTTTTCTTTTACTTTAATATTTCCTATTTCTGATCCGTTAAATTCTATATCATCAAGCTCATAACCGTATTCATCTAATTTAAGTTTTAATACATCTTTTAATCCATTTTCATATCCTTTTGATAAGCTATTATTGCCTGTTTTATCAGCCAGTGTATTTATACTATCTACATATTCTTTATTATAGTGACTCATAGATTGCAATATTTTATCCTCTAGGCTAATATCCTTTGAAAAAAATCCTATTACTGGAGTTAGTACAATAAACACAAATATAAAATTAAGTACTAAATTTATATATGGCTTTATTTTAGATTCAGGCAAAATCATATTTACTATATTTACTATAAATGCTCCTATTAAAATAGTTATAATCCACATTTTTATGTTATCTATCATATAGCTCCTCCTCTATCCTTGAGCTACTACACTTATTGAAGTTAATACTGCTACTGTTACAAAAAACATTATTGTTATAGCTATTATACATGCAAGCATTATTACCATTAAGTTTGCAACTTCATTTAAAAAACTTGATATACCTTCTTCTCCTATAGGTTCTACTACTATTGCAGAAACCTTATATACAACTATTATTGATAATATTTTTATTACAGGTACTAAGCAAATTCCAACTAATAAAACAAGCCCTAATCCACCAAATACACCTTTTATAAGTTGAGATGAGGATAATAATATATCAACTGAATCTGATACAAATCCACCTACAACTGGTATAAAATTTCCTATAGCATATTTAGCTGTCTTTACTGTAAAGTTATCAATGTTTGTTACATATAAACCTTGCATTGAAACAAGCCCTAAATATATGGTAAACATCGCTCCTAAAGACACTAAATTTATTTGCTTTATAAATGATGATAATTTTTTTAGTTTAATATTTTTAGATAAGTTGTTTACGACTAAAATTGCAAAAGCAACTGCAATTGATACAAATAAAAAGTTTTTGAATACAACATTTATAAATGTTACTCCACCTATAAATATTGGATTTAACACTGTCGATGTGATCGGAAATCCAATTAATACTAATAATGTTATTAATACCGGCATTATAACTTGCATAAGACCAACTGTTGAATTTATGGTGTTATTACATATTTCAAGTACATCTTTAAATCCTATTAATGTAAGTGAAACCATTGTTATAAATACTATATATGTAGTTATTTGGCTAACTGCACCTGATGAAAAAGAATTGTCCAAACTTTTTAAAACTGATGATAATAATGCTAATACTAAAATTATGGTGGCTACCTTTATACTAGACTTAACTTCATCAAATATCATTAACTTGATTCCCTCTTTGTTAAATAAGTCCAACATTGTTTTATCTCCACTGACAAGCTCTTTTATAAATGTTTTTAGACTTACATTATCTAGAGCTGTAGATTCTTTTATATAACCTTGTATTTCATCTAAATTTATTTTTCTAATTGCCCATCAATATATTTATCTATACTTTTTTTAGTTTCACCATAGTTTTCTTCCTTTTTATCATTTGCAAAGCAAACCATAAAAGATCCAAATACTAAAAGTATGGCTAATACTATGCTTGAAAATATTTTTTTCATAAGTAACCATTCTCCTATGGGATAATATTTAGTACCATTTCTACAATTGATAACAGTATGGGAAATGACATTGTCATAACTATTATTTTCCCTCCAAACTCTAGTTTAGAAGCAATATTGCCTTCCCCACAATCTTTGCAAAGTTGTATGGCAAACTCCATAAGATATGCTATCCCAATTAATTTTATTATTAAAGATATGTACATAGTAGGAATATTGGCTCTTTGTGCCAAATCTTGTATACTTTCTACTATAAAATTAAGCTTAAATATTACTGATAATAATATTGTTATTCCTGTAAGTATTGCTATAAACATTGCTATTTCTGGTCTGTCCTTTTTTATTACTAAACAGAGTGTCGTTGATATTATTGCAATCCCTACTAATTGCATAACTTCCAAAATATCGCCTCCTCTTTAGTAAAGTTGAAACATTGTTTTAACTGCATTAAATAAATTACCTATCTCCCCTAGTACCATACTTAATACAATTATTACTCCCGCTAATGTTGTAAATGATGCCCAATCTTTTCTATCTGTTTTTTCTAAAAGCATATTAAGGACTGATATTAATAAACCAATTCCTGCAACCTTTATTATTAAAGATATATCCATAGCTCCCCCCTATATTAAAATTATTCCTATTATTAATCCTATTACGGTAGATAATTTTCGATAGACTGTACCTTTTTTTTCTACATCCTCTTTAGTCTCTTTAGTTAATGCCTTGAAGTTTTCAACAGATAAATCTATCATTCTTGTTTGAGATTCTATGTCGCTCTTTCCTAAAGTAAGTATAAGTTTTTTTAATTCATCAACCTCCTTATTTTGTAGGTAAGTTTCTTTTATTAAAATCCCTATATTGTCATTTAAAATTTCATCTAATACCTTACTTTGATTGTTATGTAGCTCATATTCCATACTCTTAAAAAATTTTGATGTGCAATACTCTGTTTTTTCACCAATTCTTTTAAATATTTCCTCTAATGTATATAACCCAAAAGATAAATCCATTCTTATTATCTCTAATATTCTTATGAGGTCATTTAGCTGTTTATGCCTATTTGTATAAGCTTTATAAATATGTTCTCCTATTAAATAACTACATCCAACTAAAATACCTATAATAATTATTTTAATTTGCAAAATACCATCTCTTTTCTTCTAAATCATATATTTTTTCTATGGTTCCAGGACCCTTTTTAGCCGATAATATGATTACTTTTGTAAATAGTTCTTTATCTAATAAACAACTTAGCTCTTTTCTACTTTTTATATCCTCTATTGAGTCACCATGGACTGTAGTAATTAAACTTACCCCTCCATTTAAAGCTGTATACAAAGCCTTTATTTCCTCCATATTTCCTATTTCATCTGTTACTATAAGATTTGGAGACATTGATCTAAGTAGCATTGTAATACCTAAGTCTTTTGGACAAGTCTCTATTATATCTGTTCTAATACCTATATCCATCTGAGGCTGACCTAGGTATGACCCTGATATTTCATTACGCTCATCTATTAATGCTACCTTTATGCCCTTAAATCCATAATTTTTATTTCCGTTACTTAAATTTCTTACTATATCTCTAACTAAAGTTGTCTTACCACATTGAGGCGGAGATATTATCAAAGTATTATTTACTTGATTTTCTCCCCTTATAATATGAGATAATATTTTATCTGAACATCCAATTATTTCTCTAGAAACCCTTATATTAAGTGAAGATATATGCTTTATGTTCTTAACTTGTCCATCTTCAACTATTGCTTTTCCAACTAATCCTACTCTATGCCCTCCCCTAAGTGTTATAAATCCTTTTTTAATATCATCCATAAAAGAATGGATTGAATATTTACATATTATTTGAAATGTTTGTTCTACATCTTCTTTACTCACTATATATGGATTGTCCATATTTAAATCTAACTTATTTGAATTTAGATTATAGAAGTAGTCTTTATTATTTGCATTTACTATTAATGGCTTATTTGACCTAAGTCTAATTTCTTCTATACTTACATTATCATTTGAAATATTTTTAATTTTTTCTCTTAAGTTCATTGAAAGCGAGTTTATTATCTCATCACAAAGTTTTTTCATACCTTGTCCTCCTCTCTTGTTTGTTTATATAATTCTATTTATAAATTCATAAAAATATTACAAAAATAAAATAAAAAATACCCCTAAAGATTTTCTCATTAAAATGTATCCTATAGAG